>NZ_FOQW01000025.1:0-79321 GCF_900113845.1 Methylobacterium brachiatum
CCAGCGTTCGCTCTGAGCCAGGATCAAACTCTCACGTTGAAGAGATTGATCTGGCCGATCACGTAATTCTCAGACGGAGCCTCACAATCGATCCCGCAGCGCTTCACAGCGCGACAAAATCGGTGAGCTCAAAAAGAGAAACACGACGATCGGCACTAGTCTCTCACTTGCCAGGGCACGAAGCCCCAGCCGCAAGGACAAACGCCGTCCGCGTCTCCCTTCCTCAAATCCAACAATGTCAAAGACCGGTCGATCGGGCCCGAGGACCCACCCACCAGAGACAGACAGCCGATCGCCCGGCGTTCCCGCCGGCCAACCCCGCCGATCTGTCAGAAGATGCCTCAGCGCCCGGGCCACTTCCGCGGCCGGCGCCGATGAGCGGTGTATACGCAGATGGTTCCCGGCCGTCAACAGGGTTGTTCCGGGATGGAGCCGATTTTCTTGGACTCCGGTGACGACAGGGGTGTGACGGCCGATTCGGTTTCGACCCCCGATTGTGTCTCCCCGCCCCCGAACGCGGCTCAGGCGTCGAGGGTCAGGGTCATCCCGTCATAGGCGGGCACCACACCCGCCGGCAGGCGCTCGGCCAAGGCAGCGTAGTCGAGATCGGTGTGGAGGTTGGTCAGCACCGCCCGGCGGGGCTGCGTCTCGGCGATCAGCGACAAGGCGTCCGAGACCGAGAAATGCGTCGGGTGAGGCGTATCCCGCAGGGCGTCGATGATCAGGAGATCGAGGCCGTGGAGCCGCGCCCGGCTCGCCGCCGGGATCAGGCTGACATCGGGCATGTAGGCGGCGTTGCCGAACCGGAATCCCAGCGCCGCCTCGGTGCCGTGCTCCACGGGCAGCGATTCGACCGGGATCGGGCCGCCCGGCCCGTCGAGGGTCAGTGCGGGGGGGAGGTCGCGCAGGTCGAGAATCGGCGGATAGGCGCTGCCGGGCGGCGTCTCGAAGCAGTAGCCGAACCGGGTCGTCAGCAGCGACCGGGTGAGCGTGTCGGCATAGACCGGGATGCGCGCCCGCATGGTGATCACCAGGGGCCGCAGGTCGTCGATGCCGTGGGTGTGGTCGGCATGGGCGTGGGTGTAGAGCACGGCGTCGAGGCGCTGGACATCCGCATCGAGGAGCTGCTCGCGCAGGTCCGGCGAGGTGTCGACCAGCACCGTGGTCCGCCCTCCCCCGGAGACGCGCTCGACCAGGATCGAGCAGCGGCGACGCCGGTTGCGCGGATCCTCCGGATTGCACGCGCCCCAGCCGCTGGCGACCCGCGGCACCCCGCCGGAGGAGCCGCAGCCGAGGATGCGCAGGGTCAGGCTCGCCGGCGCATCCACCGAAACCGTCACGCTGCCTCCCCGGGTTTGGCCTTGTTGAACAGGGCGAAAAAATTCGCCGTGGTGATCCGGGCGAAATCCTCGGCAGAGAGCCCCAGGGTCTCGGCCAGCGACCGGGCGGTGTCGGCCGTATAGGCCGGCTCGTTGGTCCGTCCGCGATGCGGCTCGGGGGCGAGGAACGGCGCGTCGGTCTCCACCAGGATCCGGTCGCGGGGCACGCGCCGGGCGATGTCGCGCAGCGCCTGCGAGCGCCGGAAGGTGACGATGCCGGAGAACGAGATCGACAACCCGAGCTCGACCCCCACCTCGGCGAGGCGCTGACCCGACGAGAAGCAGTGCAGCACCGCCCGGAACGGTTTTTTGCCCATCTCGTCGGTGAGCACCCGCTCCATATGGTCGTCGGCATCCCGGGCATGGATGACCAGGGGCAGGCCGGACAGGCGCGCCGCCTCGATATGGGCGCGCAGCACCCGCTCCTGCACGGCCTCGGGGGCGCCGTCGGGATAGTGGTAGTCGAGCCCGGCCTCGCCGATCCCGACGCAGCGGGGATGCGCCTTCGCGATCCCCGCGATCGTCTCGGCGGGCACGTCCGGCTCCTCGGCGGCCCCGTCCGGATGGGTGCCGATGGTGAACCAGATCTCGGGATGGGCCTCGGCGATGGCCCGGTAGGTCTCGGCCCGGGCGACCCGGGTCGAGATGGTCAGCATCCCGGTGACGCCCGCATCCCGGGCGCGGGCGATCACGCCCGGCAGGTCGGCGGCGAAGTCCGGGAAATCCAGATGGCAGTGGCTGTCGATCAGCATCGTGTCTCGGAGCGCTGTCAGGCGGCCGGCGTTTCGGGCCGCTCGAATCGCGGGAAGACCGGGGCCGGGGCGGGCAAGGCGGTGCCCGGCACCAGGCGACCGCCCTCCCCCATATCGGCGAGCGTGCGCCGGTCCGGCGGAACGGCGAGCAGGTCCAGGAGCCTGGACGCCGCCGTGGGCACGAAGGGCTGGACCAGGATGCCGAAGGCCCGCAGGGCTTCCAGCGTCGTGTAGAGCACGGCGTTCATCCGGGCCGGATCGGACTTGCGCAGCTTCCACGGCTCCTGGCCGGCGAAGTAGCGGTTGGCCTCGGCCACCACCGCCCAGATCTCGGCCAGGACGCTGTGGAGCGCGAGCTCGCCCATCAGCCCGCGCACCGTCTCCGGCAGCGCATCGGCCAGCGCCAGGAGGGCGCGGTCGGCCTCGTCCAAGGAAGCGGGCAAGGCACCGGGATCCGGCACCGCGGCGTCGCAATTCTTGGCGACCATCGAGAGCGAGCGCTGAGCGAGGTTGCCGAGGTCGTTGGCGAGGTCGGCGTTGATCCGGCCGATGATCGCCTCGTGGCTGTAGCTGCCGTCACCGCCGAACGGCACCTCGCGCAGCACGAAGTAGCGCACCGGGTCGACCCCGTAGGTGTCGGCGAGCTCGAACGGGTCGAGCACGTTGCCGAGCGACTTCGACATCTTCTCGCCCTTGGAGAGCAGGAAGCCGTGGCCGAAGACGCGCTTGGGCAGGGGCAGCCCGGCCGACATCAGGAAGGCCGGCCAGTAGACCGCGTGGAAGCGGACGATGTCCTTGCCGATCACGTGCAGGTCCATCGGCCAGAATTTCGCCCGGGGATCGGCCTCGTCCGGGAAGCCGGTCACCGTCAGGTAATTGGTCAGGGCGTCGACCCAGACATACATGACGTGGCCGGGATGGCCGGGCACCGGCACGCCCCAGTCGAAATTGGTGCGGCTGACCGAGAGGTCCTTGAGGCCCGAGCGCACGAAGCTCGCCACCTCGTTCCTCCGGGTCTCCGGGCCGATGAAGTCCGGCTGGTCCTCGTAGAGCTTCAGCAGCCTGTCCTGATAGGCGGACAATCTGAAGAGAAAATTCTCCTCCTCCATCCACACCACGGGCGTGTCGGTGGCGAGGCTGCGGCGGCTGCCATCCTCGAGCAGGCGGGTCTCGGCCGCGTCGTAATAGGCCTCGTCGCGCACCGAGTACCAGCCGGCATACTTGTCCAGGTAGATGTCGCCTCTGGCCTCCATCCGCCGCCAGATCTCCTGCGCGGCGGCGTAATGGCCGGGCTCGGTGGTGCGGATGAAGCGGTCGTAGGTGCAATCCATCCGGTCGGCCATCGCCTGGAACCGGGCGGCGGTGCCGTCCACGAAGGTGCGCGGGCTGGTGTTGGCGCGGGTCGCCGCCTGCTGGATCTTGAGGCCGTGCTCGTCCGTGCCGGTGGAGAACAGCACGTCGTAGCCGTCGAGCCGGTGGAAGCGGGCGATGGCGTCGGCGGCGATCACCTCGTAGGCGTGGCCGATATGCGGCGCGCCGTTGGGGTAGGAGATCGCGGTCGAGAGGCCGAAGGTCTTCTTGGAGTGCGCCGGGGCGTTGGACGTCACGTCTGTGGTGTTCCGGATGATCGCGAGAGGCTGCCCGCGTTGTCGCGCGGCAGCGGCGGGGACGCAACCGCCGGGATCGGCTCCCGGCCGGGTGCGGGACCGCCGGCGGGGGATGGCGGGCCCGTCAACGCGGCTGGTGAACGCTTAAAACTTTGGCAACCCTATCGAGATGACAAGAATCCGGCATTCTCTCTTGTGGAGCCGGCCCGTCGTGAGTTTTGCGCTCGACATCGTCAGAAACATCGTCGCGCATCGCAGCGCCGAGATCCCGGATCCGATCATCGACCGCTGGGTGTTCGGCGACCGGGTTCCGAGCCCGCTCCCGGCGGCGCACGCCCTCGAGGCGGTCGCCCGGCTGATCGAGAATCAGGCCGAGTACGACCATGTCGGGAGCCTCCTCGACGCGCGCTCCCGCAAGCTCCTGGGCGACGTCATCACCTACCGCGCCCTCGGACCGGTCCGCTACGCGCTGCCGATGAGCACGCCGGACTACATGGACCTCTACGCCAAGGCCGCGACCTTTCGCGTCGGGCCGAGCGAGCAGGTGTTCCCGCCGTTCCTGTTCGAGACCTTCGCGGTGGAGGACCAGGGCCACAGGCTGGAGCTCGGCGCGTGGCTCGGCAACATCGTCGCGACCTTCCTGGTCCGGCAATACTACCTGGACGGGCCGCGCCGGATCCAGCCCGAGACCGGCGACGTCGTGATCGATGCCGGCGGATGCTTCGGCGACACGGCGCTCGCCTTCGCGGCCAGCGTCGGCGAGACCGGGCGCGTCTTCTCCTTCGACCCGCTGCCGGCGCATCAGGCGGTCATGCGCGCGAATTTCGACCGCAACCCGCAGCTCGCCGAGCGGATCGCGCTGGTCCCGCACGCGCTCAGCCACGCGGCCGGCGAGACCGTCCGGTTCGCCGCCAAGGGCGCGGGCTCCTTCATGCACGCCCAGGGCGAGATCGAGGCCCGGACCGACACGATCGACCAGCTCGTCGAGCGGCAGGGGCTCGACCGGGTCGATTTCATCAAGATGGATATCGAGGGCGCGGAGCGGTCGGCGCTGATCGGGGCCCGGGCCACGATCGCGCGGCACAAGCCGAAGCTCGCGATCTCGGGCTACCATTCCGAGGACGACCTGATCATCATCCCGATGCTGATCAAGCGCCTGAACCCGGACTACGAGATCCACATCGGGCACCACACCAACTTCGAGTGGGAGACGGTGGTCTACGCCGCCTGAGGCGCGCCGCCCTACGGCGCCTCGGCGAGGTCGCCGAACAGGGACAGGATCACCGGGCGCCGGTCGAGATTGTAGATCGCGGCCTCCCGGGCGGCGCGGCCGAACCGCTCGGCCACCTCCACCAGGGCGGCGAGACGCGCCGGCGGCTCGTCCCGGCGCCGGTCGAGCTCGGCCGAGACGAAGCGCAGGACCGCGTCCTGGGCGGCCTCGAACCGGGCCTCGGCATCGCGCCCGGCCAGGGTCTCGGCGAGCTTGAGCACCCGGCCCCAATCGGGCGTCTGCGCCCGGGCCAGCAGGGTCTCGACCTCCGCGACGAGGCCGGCGGTGACCGGATCGAGCATCGCCAGCGCCCGGGCGACCGAGCCCTCGCACTGGGCGACCGCCCGGGCCAGGGCGGCCTCGTCGGGCTGCGGGAACGGCTCGGGCAGGCCGCGCACCACCTGGGCCACCGCCTCGGGCGCGAGGGGGCGCAGCATCAGCACCCGGCAGCGGGAGCGGATCGTCGGCAGCAGGCGCCCGGGCTGGTGGGCCAGGATCAGGAACAGGGCGCGGGGCGGCGGCTCCTCCAGCACCTTGAGCAGGGCGTTGGCGGCGTTGGCGTTCAAATCCTCGGCGCTGTCGAGGATGCAGACCCGCCAGCCGGAATCGGTGGCCGTCGAGGCGAACAGATCGAGGGCCCGGCGGACCATGTCGACCGAGATCTTGGTCGGCAGCGCCTTGGCGCCGGCGGTGCGGTGGCGGCGCAGGGCCACGAGGTTCGGATGCGACAGGCCCGCGACCTTGCCGGCGACGGGGTTCTCGTCCGGCACATCGAGCCCGGCCGGCCCGCCGCCCTCGGGATAGGCGAGCAGGCGGCGGGCGACCCGGTAGGCGAGGGTCGCCTTGCCGATGCCGGGGGCGCCGCCGATCAGCCAGGCATGGTGCAGGCGCCCCGCCGCGATCCCGGCCGCGAAGGCGTCGGCCGCGGCCTCGTGGCCGACCAGCGCCCGGGTCTCCCGCGGGCGCGGGATGCCGGGAAGGTCGCCGGGCTCGACATCGTCGGCGGCGCGGTCTGCCAATCTCATGCGGCCTGTCTCATCGCGCGAAGGCCCGACCACCCGGCAAGGAGCGGCAAGCGCTTTGAAGTCCTCGTTGCGCGCGGTTTACACAGACGGGACGGCGACGCCCACCGCCCCGGGTCCGAATCACGCCGGCCTCGCACGGTGGCCCCCGCCAACCCGCTCCGCGAAGGCCGCACGGGGCCGGGAGCGCGGAGAATCATTTTCTCTCCTCGGCAGTCTCCAGAACAGCAGACGCCGCGTGGAGCCTGCACCTGCGCCTCGCCGTCCACCCGCTGAACTGGGCTCGGCGACACCTTGACGGGTGAAGGCCAGGGATCGGCGGCAGCCACCACCGATCCCACGCCCGAAGATCGACCCGTCGAGACGCCCCGCAAACCCGGATCCGGCCCCTCAGGCGGCGCCCCGGCTTCCCTTCAGCGGCAGCAGGCCCGGCAGGCGGGACGCCACGGTGGCGCGGATCGCGGATTCCACCGAATCCGGGTCGCGCGCGGCGTCGATCACCGCGCAGCGCTTCGGCTCGGCCCGGGCGATCGCCAGGAAGGCCTCGCGCAGCCGCGTGTGGAAGGCGAGGGATTCGGCCTCGAACCGGTCGGCCCCCTGCCCCGTCCCGGCGCCGCGCCCCGCCGCGCGGGCGAGCCCGTCCTCGGGCGGCAGGTCGAGGATCAGGGTCAGGTCGGGCCGGGTCGGTCCGACCACGACCCGCTCCAGGGCGGCGATCACCGCCGGGTCGAGCCCGCCCGCGGCGCCCTGGTAGGCCCGGGTCGAGTCGATGAAGCGGTCGCACAGCACGATCTCGCCCCGGCGCAGGGCCGGGCGGATCAGCCGGTCGAGATGATCGATCCGGGCCGCGCTGAACAGCAGTGCCTCCGCGAAGGGGCCGTAGGGCTTGGCGACGCCGCCGAGCAGGGCCGCGCGGATCTCCTCGGCCCGGGGCGAGCCGCCGGGCTCGCGGGTCACGCAGACCGCCCGCCCCGAGCGGGCCCGCAGGGTCGCGGCCAGGCGGGCGACCTGGGTCGACTTGCCGGCGCCCTCGCCGCCCTCGAAGGTGATGAAGGCTCCCTGCGCGCGCTCTTCGGCGTCTGGCACGATCACGGGCGCCCAATCACGTCGGATCGGCCGCCCGGTCGCCGGATTTCGCGTCCTTCTTGCCGACCCGGTCGAAGGCCTTGCGGACCAGGCCGGTGCCGAATTCGAGCGCCGCATCCATCGCCCGCTGCGACAGGGTGCCGGGCTCCACTGTGGCGCCGGCATAGAGCGGCTGGTCGAGGGCGACCGTGTCGCCGCGCTGGATCCGCAGGGTGCCGACCTGCCGGCCCTCCTCCACGGGGGCGATGAGCGGCCCGGTATAGACCGCCTTGGCGCTGACCCGGTCGCTGGAGCCGCGGGGCAGCAGCACCCGCACCGGCTTCTTCGAGACCAGCGGCACCGAGCCGGCCTCGCCGCCGAACACCGAGGCCTCGGCCACGGTCTCGCCCGCCGCGAAGATCTGCCGGGGCTCGAAGGCGCGGAAGCCCCATTCCATCAGCTTGCGCGCCTCGGCGGCCCGGTCCCGGGCGGTCTTGAGGCCCGAGATCACCAGCACGAGGCGCTGGCCGTTCTGCACCGCCGAGCCGGTCAGGGCATAGCCGGATTCCTCCAGGTAGCCGGTCTTGAGCCCGTCGGCGCCGATATCGAGCGCCAGCAGCGGGTTGCGGTTCTGCTGGCGGATCTTGTTCCAGGTGAACTCCTTCTCGGAGAAGATCTTGTACAGGTCCGGGTAGGTGTCGATCAGGTGGATCGCGAGCTTGGCCATGTCCCGGGCCGTGACCTTCTGGTCCGGCGCCGAGTAGCCGGTGGCGTTGCGGAAGGTCGAGTTCGTCAGCCCGATCTCCTTGGCGCGCTGGTTCATCAGCCCGGCGAAGGCCTCCTCGGTGCCGGCCATGTTCTCCGCGATGGTGATCGCGGCGTCGTTGCCCGACTGGACGATCAGCCCGCGCAGCAGGTCCGACATCTTGATGCGGCTGTTGACCTGCGCGAACATCGACGAGCCGCCGCCCCCGGCCCCGCCCCGCTTCCAGGCGTCCTCGGTGACGGTGAACTCCGTGTCCATCGAGACGCGGCCGGATTTCAGCGCCTCGAACACGATGTCGGTGGTCATCAGCTTGGCCATGCTGGCCGGGGAGAACCGCTCGTCGGCGGCCTTCTCGAACAGCACCGAGCCGGAATCGGCATCGATCAGGATCGCGTGCGGGGCCGCGGTCTGGAAGCTCTGGGCGGCCGCGGCGGCGAGGCCCGCCCCCAGCGCGCAGGCGGCCGCGACAAGGGTGAGAAGGGTCCTGCGCATCACCGTTCCGTCCCGCGCCTGCCGTCCGACCGGAGGGACTCCGACCGTATCCGGATAACAAGCGTGACCATATTACGGTTTCGACGCGGGATCGAACGCGAAATGCCGCATTGCGGGACCGGGGCGCGCCGGAGGCCGCCTCAGTAGATCCCGGCCAGGCGCGCATGCCCGGCGCCGCCCGCCCCCGGCTTGGCCGGGCCGCCGGCTTTCGCCTGGGCCGGCGCCTTGGCGGCGGTGGCGACCTTGGCGGGCACCGCGACCTGGGCGGGCGCCGCACCCTTGGCGGAGGCCGTCGTCTTGGCGGGGATCGCGGCCGGGCCCCTGGCCGGCGCCGCCGCGGAGGCGAGATGCGCCAGGGCGGATCTGGACGCGGGCGGCAGCGCCGCGGGCACCGCCGCGGCGACCTTCACCGGAGCGCCGGGGCGGCCCGGGCCGGGGGCGGTCCGGAGGGCGGCGATCTTCGACGCCGCGCCGTGGCCGCCCGCCTGCGGCGAGGTCTGGCCGGAGGCCGGGTTGAGGCCGGCGACCTTCAGGCCCGCGCCCTTCGTCTCTGCGGCCTTGTTGTCGGCGACCTGGATCGGCGCCGGCCGGAAATCCCGAACCTTCTGGGCGGTCGGCTGGACGGCCGCCGGCACCCGCATGGCGGCCGAGGCCATCATGATCGGGGCGCGCACCGGAGCCGGCCGCTCCTGCCGCGGCGCCGGGGCCTCGTCCGACTGCGCGCGCTCGGGGGCGGGCTTGAAGGCCAGCGGCTCGGGGGCCGAGCGGGCGTAGCGCTCCGGCTCCTCGGTGGGGCCGAGATCGGCCATCATCACGGTGGAGCGGCCGGCCGGCTGTCCGTCCGTGCGCAGGCTGGCGAGCAGCTTGCGGTCGTCGCTGCCGGCGACCGAGGCCCGGCCGGCATATTCGACCCGCACCCGCGCGGTGCCGCGGCGGTGGAAGCCCAGGGCCTCGGCCGCCTCCTCGGAGACGTCCATGACGCGGCCGGCATGATAGGGGCCGCGGTCGTTGACCCGCACGATCATCGAGGAGCCGTTGTCGAGGTTGGTCACCCTCGCGTAGCTCGGCAGCGGCAGGGTCGGGTGGGCGGCGGCGATCGAGTGGCGGTCGAACACCTCGCCGTTGGCGGTCATGCGCCCGTGGAAGGCCGAGCCGTACCAGGAGGCCAGGCCCTCCCGGACGTAGCCGCGCGGATCCTCCTTGGGCACGTAGGTCTGGCCCGCCACCACGTAGGGCTTGCCGGTGTAGCGGCGCCCGCCGCCCTTCGGGATCACGTCGCCCTCGTTGTAGAGGCGCGGGCTCGCCTTGACCCCGTATTTCGGGTCGATGCCGTTGCCGGAGGCGAGCTTCTGCTGCTGGGGATTGGTGGCGCAGTTGGCCGTGGCCAGGGCCACGCCCGAGACGGCCAGGAGCCGCAGGGCGAGGCGCGCAGGCCGGGGAAGGGTCGTGCGCACCATATCGGGGATCACCAAACTCTACGCGGGACCATGGCCGGGGGACGGACCGGCACCGGCCGCGCCTCTGGGCTCAGCCGGTCCACCGAGAATTGTATCGGTCGCGTAAAGGAAGGCTGAACGACGCCTGCGGTCGTGGTTCAGGAGATGCCGCCGAGCCGCTCCCGAGCCTCGCGTGGGACATCAGGAATTGCCGGCAGGTGGCTGCAGGAACGACGTTTCTCGTTCTCGGCGGTGAAGGCCCGGGCGCATTCGTCGCGCGGGCGAATGCCGAAGGGCCGGCACGGAAGCGGGGGACGGATCGCGGATGTCCGAGTCGGCCTCGGCATCCGCCCCGTCGTCCCGACGAACGCTTCGAGCACCCTGCGCGGGCGCAGGGCCATGCCCGGGTTCAGCGCGGCGGGGTGTCGGTCAGCTGCGCGATGGAGCGGGCGCCGCGCTGCTTGAACAGCAGGTCGAGGCCCTCCAGCATCAGGGCGTGCATCTTGGTCCGCTCGGCATAGGCGAGGTCGCGAAGCTGGTCGTAGACCGGCGGCTCCAGGTAGACCGACATCTGCCGGGCGCGCTGCTTCAGCGTCGCGGCCGGCTTCGCCGCCGGGGGCGCCAGCGCCAGGGTCACGATCTCGGCGCCCTGCGGCCGGGCCGCATGCCGGTCCGGCGGGTTCGCCGAGGCGACGATCGCCGCGAGGCTGAGCTTAGGCGGCTTGGACATGCTGGCCCGTCTTCAGTGACTGCGTGCGGCGCTCGATCCACGACCAGAGGCGGCGGACCTCCCCGGCGGCCTGGCCCTTGGGATTGAACTCGGTGACGCCCTGGCCGAGGCCGATCGCGTCCTGGTGGTCGGTGCGGGCGACGATGTTCACGTCGGGCAGGATGCCGAGCACGGCGAGCCCGTCGGCCGCGTCCCGGACCCGGTAGGAGCGGGGCGGGGTCTGGTTCAGCACGAAGGCGAACTTCTTCTCCAGCCGGTAGACCGCGGCCAGCGTCGGCTTGAACGCCCTCAGGTCGGCAGGCGTCGGCCGGCACGGGATGATGCACAGGTCGGCCGCGCGGATCGCCGAGAGCGTGCCGGTGGAATCGACCCCCGGCGTGTCGATGAACACGTAATCGTAGGCCGAATCACGCAGGCGCTCCATCACGGCGTCGATCTGCGTCGCGTCGATCTGGGCGACCTCGGGGCCGTCGGCGGTGCGGTGGTCGAGCCAGTCCGAGATCGTGGCCTGGCGGTCCATCTCGAGGATGCAGACCGTGTGGCCCGCCTCCCGGGCGGCCACCGCCAGGGAGATGCACAGCGTGCTCTTGCCGCTGCCGCCCTTCTGCGTGACGAAGGTGATCGCTTTCATCCTGGGCGTCCTCCAGAAGGCCCCGCGCATCCGCCGGGGTGCGGGCAACCACGATTGCCGCGCCCGCGCCGGGCAACCTCAGGTGCCTGATCACGGGCTGCCGCGATCCTGTGACCCAAGGATGTCGTGCGGCACGTTGCGTCCGCTATGGTTAACGACCCGTTAAAGGGCGTCGCCGCCGCCGGGCCGCCGGATCCCGCGCGTAACTGGTCCGCCCCGCACAACCTAAACTTCAAGTTAACATTTGTGTCGACCGAGACTCGAACGGTCTTTTCAGTCGTTGGTGGATACCGTAGCTTCACGGTCGCCGGCGCCGGCACCTCGATGGATTTAATAACCTCAGGTTTCGTTGCGTTCGACAGTCCGGCGAGGAATGGTATGTCCGAAGCCCCGATCTCCCAATCCGTCCTCGACGCCTCCGGCGTGGTCGGGACCTGGGTCCACGATCACTGGGCCGATCGTCTGGCGCTCTCGGCCTCCCTGGCGGGGCTGCTCGGCCTCGACCCGGAGGCGGCCGCGAGCGGCGTGTCGCTCGCGGTGTTCCTAGACCGCACCCATCCGGAGGATCGGATCCGGATCGAGAGCTACCTGCACGCGGTCTCGGAGACCGGCGGCACCCTGGAGGCGGAGTTCCGCACCCGCGACACTCGCAAGGGCGTGCGGACCCTGCTGATGCGCGGCCGGATCGACCGCGATCCCACGGGCCGGACCCTGCAGGGCCGCGGCATCGCCATCGACCGGACCGAGACGCAGACCGCCAACCTCCTGCAGAGCGAGCGGGTCGTGAACCGGATGGCCGAGCACGTCATCGCCCTGCGCGACCTCGCCCAGGCCCTGCAGCGGCCGGTGCTGGTCGAGCGGATCGAGCACCTGATGATCGAGATCGGCTTCGAGCTCGCCCGCTTCCTGCCGGAGCCCGAGGACGAGCCGCGCCACTGAGCCCGCCGGTGCGCGATTGATCGCGGCCGCGCCCGCAAGCTACGGTCCCGGAAAGACTTGACCGGGAGGACGCCCATGGCGCGCGACACGATCTACGACCGCGATCTCGACCGTGTGCCGGCCAACCACCAGCCGCTCACCCCCCTGCTCTATCTCGAGCGGGCGGCCCAGGTGTTTCCCGATCAGGTCGCCGTGATCCACGGGGGCCTGCGGCGCACCTACCGGGAGCTCTACGCCCGGTCCCGGCGTCTGGCCTCGGCGCTGGCGCGGCGCGGGCTCGGCCGCGGCGACACCGTGGCGGCCCTGCTCGCCAACACCCCCGAGATGATCGAGTGCCATTACGGCGTGCCGATGACCGGGGCGGTGCTCAACACCCTCAACACCCGCCTCGACGCCGCCGCGATCCGCTTCTGCCTGCAGCACGGCGAGGCCAAGGTGCTGATCACCGACCGGGAATTCGCCAGGACCGCCGCGGCGGCGCTGGAGGGGCTGGAGCCGAAGCCCTTCGTGATCGACGTCGACGACCCGGACTATGACGGGCCGGGGGCGCGGCTCGGGGAGACCGCGTACGAGGCCTTCCTGGCGCAGGGCGACCCGGCGCACGATTGGGCGCTGCCCGGCGACGAGTGGGACGCGATCACCCTGAACTACACGTCGGGCACGACCGGCGACCCGAAGGGCGTTGTCTACCACCACCGGGGGGCGGCGCTGCTGGCGCTCGGCAACGTCATCACCGGCGCGCTCGGGCAGCACCCGGTCTATCTCTGGACCCTGCCGATGTTCCACTGCAACGGCTGGTGCTTCCCCTGGACCCTGTCGATCGTGGCCGGCACCCATGTCTGCCTGCGCCAGGTCCGCGCGGAGGCGATGTACCGGCTGATGGCCGAGCACGGGGTCACGCATCTCTGCGGCGCGCCGATCGTGATGCAGATGCTGATCAACGCCCCCGATGCCGAGCGCCGGGACCTGCCCCGGCGGGTGGCGTTCTTCACCGCCGCGGCGCCCCCGCCCGAGGCGGTGCTGGCCGGGATGTCGGAGGCCGGGTTCGACGTGACCCACCTGTACGGCCTGACCGAGAGCTACGGCCCGGCGGTGGTCAATGCCTGGAACGCCGATTGGGACGCCCTGGCGGCGGACCAGCGGGCGGCCAAGAAGGCCCGCCAGGGGGTGCGCTACCCGGTTCTGGAGGCGCTGGACGTGCGCGACCCGGACACGATGGCGCCGGTGCCGGCCGACGGCACGACGATCGGCGAGGTGATGATGCGCGGCAACGTCGTGATGCGCGGCTACCTCAAGAACCCGAAGGCCACGCAGGCCGCGTTCCGGGGCGGCTGGTTCCGCACCGGCGATCTCGGGGTGAGGCACCCGGACGGCTACATCCAGCTCAAGGACCGCTCGAAGGACATCATCATCTCAGGGGGCGAGAACATCTCGTCGATCGAGGTGGAGGATGCCCTGTTCAAGCACCCGGCGGTGTCGGCCGCCGCGGTGGTGGCCAAGCCGGACGCGAAATGGGGCGAGACGCCCTGCGCCTTCGTCGAGCTGAAGCCGGGCGCCTCGCCCAGCGCCGACGAGCTGATCCAATGGTGCCGCGGCCGGCTGGCGGCCTATAAGCTGCCCCGCCACGTGATCTTCGGCGAGTTGCCGAAGACCTCCACGGGCAAGGTTCAGAAGTTCATCCTGCGCGAGCGGGCCCGCCAGGATGGGACCTGACGCGGAGCCGGTCAGGCCTGCGGGGGCTGCCGGCGCTCGGCGCGGACCGGCACGCGCACGGCCTTGGCGGCGCGCAGGTCGGAGGCGATCTGGGCGATGAAGGCCTGGATCGACACGAGGCTGAACAGGCTGATCGAAGCCACCAGGGCGGCGGAAACCAGGATCTTGGCGGTAGCGGGGTCCACGGCGTGACGTCCTTGACGTAGGTCTCGCCGCGGGCTGCCCGGGCGAGGGGCGCCGTCGAGGGCGCCCGCGATGAACCGAAGGTGGGCGTGCGGCCGCGGTTTCACCAGCGTCGCCGTGATGGGCCTGGCATGCGTGTGGGTTCGGGCTCTCGCGGAGCCGTTCCTGCGTCAACCGGAGGTGCTGGCCCAATGCTCCGTTTCCCGCAATAAGCCGGCCCGGTGCGGGGCGCGCACCGGGGGAGAGACGTATGGCCGGCAAGGGGCGCGCGAAGGGGCTCGCGAAGGGGTTCGCGGAAGGGGTTGCGGAGCGGATCGCGGGCGGCCTCCTGGTGGGGGCGCTCGCGGTTCAGGGCGCGATCCTGGCGGCGGCGCCGGTCCGGGCCCAGGCGCCAGCCCAGGACCCTGCCAACGAGCCGATCACCCGGGCGGGCTACGTCTATGTCGGCGGCCGCTACCAGAAGCTCGGCGACAAGACCGTGATGGTCGGCCAGATGTTCGTGCAGTCGCGCACGCCGGCCAAGATCACCCAGCCCTACCCGGTGGTGATGGTGCACGGCCTCGCCCAGACCGGGGTGAACTTCCTCGCCACCGCGGATGGCCGCCCGGGCTGGGTGCAGCGCTTCGTCGAGAAGGGCTACCAGGTCTACGTGGTCGATCAGGTCGGGCGCGGGCGGTCGGGCACCAACCCTGAGGTCTACGGCCCCTACGACCGGCTCGGCACCCGAAGCCTCGAGAAGACCTACACGGCGCCGGAGGTCTACGACCTGTTCCCGCAGGCCAAGCTCCACACGCAATGGCCGGGCGGCCCCGGCGTGCAGGGCAATGCCGCGTTCGACCAGTTCTTCGCCAGCCAGGTCCCGTTCCTGGCCAACGGCCAGCAGACGGAGGAGCTCGTCGACCCGGCCCTGGTGGCGCTGCTCGAAAAGATCGGGCCGGCGATCCTGCTCACCCACGGCCAGGGCGCCCTGTTCGGCTGGGCGGCCTCGGATGCGCGGCCCGACCTGGTGAAGGCGCATGTCAGCGTCGAGCCGAACGGGCCGCCCTTCTTCGACGTGCAGTTCCGCGGCGGCAAGGAGTTCTGGGAGAAGTCCGGCGACGGCCGCGCCCGCGCCTACGGGCTGACCCGGATGCCCCTGACCTTCGAGCCGCCGGTCAAGGCGCCGGAGGATCTGGTCGTGGCGCAGCAGCCCAAAGGGGCGGACAAGGCGGCGGACAAGGGAGCGGACGGCCAGATCCGCTGCTGGCTGCAGGCCGAGCCGGCCCGGACCCTGCCGAACCTCGCCAAGGTGCCGGCCGTGGTGGTGACCGCCGAGGCCTCGTTCCACGCCACCTACGATGCCTGCACGGTCGCCTTCCTGACCCAGGCCGGCGCCAAGCCGGACGCGATCCGGCTGGCCGACCGGGGCCTGCGCGGCAACGGCCACATGGTGATGCTGGAGACCAACAGCGACGCCGTGGCGGATCTCGTGGCCGGCTGGATCGGGTCCCACGTGAAGTAGCCGCCCCGGCGCGGGCTGCGCTATCCGCGCCTCGTCCGGAGATGTGTGAAACCGCGAGCCGGAGCGGGGTGAGCGGCGCGCTACCTCGCGGCCGTCCACAGGCGTCTGCACGGGCCCGGGCTCGGGCCGCGCCGCCGGGCAGGCGGGGCGCGCCATCGCCGCGTGTTGAAACCGCAACAGCCCTCGCCTTCCGCGTGTGACCCGCTTGCGGCCAAGCCTGGCCGCACGTACTGCGTGTAGCGGAAAGCTGAACGAAAACAGCAGTTTATCACAATTCTAAAGAGCGGGGCAGCCCCGCCGGGACCGATCCCGGCGAACGCGGCCGGCTGTCCACGGCGTCGTACAGGGCTCAGGCAGATGAGAGTCGTTCACCCCCGTTCCGGCGCCCTGCGCGCGCTTCTCGCCGGCGCCTCCCTGGCGGTGCTGGCGCAGGCCGTGCCGGCGCAGGCCCAGGACGCGACGCCCCCGCGCCGGGGCGTCTCCCGCCCGCCGGCCGAGGGCAGCGTGCAGCTCGACGAGATCAGCGTCGAGAGCCGCGGCGGCGGCCCGGTCCAGGCGGCGCGCTCCACCGCGGCCTCGCGCGCCGTGGAGAGCCCGACCGGCCCGATCGACGGCTTCGTGGCCAAGCGCTCGAACACCGCGACGAAGACCAACACCCCGCTGATCGAGGCGCCGCAATCGATCACCGTGATCGGGCGCCAGCAGCTCGACGCCCAGAACGCCCAGACCCTGACCCAGGCGACCCAGTACGTGGCGGGCGCCTATGGCGGCGTGTTCGGCGCGGATTCGCGCATCGACTACCTGACCCTGCGCGGCTTCGTGGTCAGCGATTTCGGCATCTACCGGGACGGGCTGCAGCAGCTGAATTACGGCTTCGGCTACTTCAAGACCAACACGTTCGGGCTCGAGCGCATCGAGGTGCTGCGCGGCCCGGCCGCGGTGCTGTTCGGGGCCGGCAGCCCCGGCGGCATCGTCAACCAGGTGACCAAGCGTCCGACCCTCGACCCGTTCGGCTATGCCGAGGTCGGCGGCGGCTCGTTCGGCCAGAAATACGCCGCCTTTGATTTCGGCGGCCCGGCCGACCAGGAGGGCCACTGGTTCTACCGGCTGACCGGCTACGGCCGCCACGGCGGAACCCAGGTCGAGGGCGCCCCGGACGACAGCTTCTACATCGCGCCGGCGGTCACCTATAAGCCGGACGGGGCGACGCGCTTCACCTTCCTGTCGAGCTTCCAGCACGACAACACCGCGGTGACGTCGAACTTCCTGCCGTATTTCGGGACCGTTCGGCCCAACGCCTCCGGCCTGCGCATCCCGCGCTCGCTCAATGTCGGCGATGCCGGCTTCAACACCTTCCAGCGCGACCAGGCCTTCCTGGGCTACGAGTTCGAGCACGATTTCAACGAGACCTGGACCTTCCGGCAGAACCTCCGCTACTCGTTCCTCAAGAGCTTCCAGAACTCGGATATCGGCCAGCTCGGCTACAGCAACCCGGCCCAGACGCTGCTCGCCCGCTACCAGTTCCGGGACAGCGCCAAGGTCAACCTGTTCCAGGTCGACAACCAGGCCGAGGCGCGGTTCTTCGACGGGTACTTCCGCCACGACCTGCTGATGGGCCTGGATTACAAGGATTACCGCCTGAACGACAACCAGGCGTCGCTGTTCCCGGCGAGCGACCTGAACATCCTCGCCCCGGCCTACGGCCTGCCCACCGGGACGCCGTCGCCGTACCTGATCAATTCCGACGCGTTCAAGCAGCTCGGCCTCTACCTGCAGGACCAGATCAAGATCACCGACCGGCTCACCCTGCTGGTCGGCGGCCGCCAGGATTTCGCCGACAACCGGGTGGTGGACAAGCTCAACAACGGCACGGGCAACAACGGCCGCAGCGATAACGGCACCACCTACCGCACGGCGCTGATCTACAATTTCGACAACGGGCTCGCCCCCTATGTCAGCTACTCGACCTCGTTCCAGCCGCTGATCGGCACCGGCCTCAACAACCAGACCTTCAAGCCCGAGACCGGCAAGCAGGTGGAGGGCGGCGTGAAGTTCGAGCCCCCCGGCCAGGGCTACTTCGTCACCCTGGCGGGCTTCGACATCCACCGCCAGAACGTGCTGACCGCCAATCCGATCAACCCGCTGTTCAACGCCCAGCTCGCCGAGGTCCGGTCCACGGGCTTCGAGGCGCAGCTCGTCGCGAGCCTGTTCGACGGCCTCAACGTGGCGGCCTCGTACACGATCTACGGGCTGACCAACGAGCGGGGCGGCCCGGACCTGATCGGCAAGGTCCCGGTCAACATCCCGGAGAACTTCGCCAACCTGTTCGTCGACTACACGATCCCGACCGGCGACCTGCGCGGCTTCGGCTTCGGCGGCGGCGTCCGCTATGTCGGCCGCTCCTTCGCGGATGTCGCCAACGCCTTCCGGGTGCCGGATTACGTGCTGTTCGACGCGCAGGTCCATTACGACTGGGAGCGCTGGCGGCTGCAGGTCAACGCGACGAATATCGGCGACCGGCGCTTCGTCTCGTCCTGCCAGACGACCACGTCCTGCTTCTACGGCGATGCCCGGCGGGTCCTGGCGAGCGTGAGCTACAAATGGTGAGGCATTCGCCTCGCCGGTCTTGAGAGCGCACGCGAGCGTCGCGTAGTAAGCTTCTGATCCGAAACAACTTTGATTGTGTCCCCTTAGGGCAGTGGGGGATGCTTCTGTTCCGGGTCCGGGAGCACCACGGACGCTTCCGCACTCACTCCGTCATCCCGGGGCTCCGCTGCGCGGCCCCGGGATGACGGATTTGTCGGCAGGACGACCCGTGCGAAGCCCCCATGTCGCCGGGCCAGCGGGAGGCTCCACTGCCTGCTGCCAAGGCCTTGAAAGGACTGGGTTCGCCCGGTCCGGATCCCGTCAGCCCGCCACGGGCTGCGGCCCGGACAGGCGGGTCGGCAGGGTGTCGATGCGCAGGGAGCGGCGCAGGCCCCGGGAAAGGGCGTCCACCGCCACGGTCACGCCGGCGGTGGCGGCGATCAGCACCACGGCCACGTCGAGGCGCAGCTCCGAGATCGCGGCGTCGACGTAGAAGCCCAAAGTCGTCACCCCTAGGATGCCGAAGATCGCGCTCTCGCGCAGGATGAGCTCCCAGCGGTAGAGCAGGTAGGCCAGGAACTGCCCGTAGAGGCGCGGCACCGTCTCGTAGGCGTAGAGGTTCAGCCCCGTGGGCGCGTCGGCCCGGTAGGGCAGCGCGTCGGCGTGCCGGCCCATCAGGTAGGCGACGATCCCGGCATTGTGCAGCGCCAGCGCGAGGATCGCCGGCAGCATTGAGGGGCCCAGCAGCTGCAGGCCGCAATAGGCCAGCATGTATTCCGGGGTCGAGCGCACCACCACGAGGAGCACGCGCCCGAGCGGCCGTCCGAGGGGCCCGGCGAAGCGCCGTGCGGTGAGCGGGAACAGGACCAGCGCCCCGAGCGCGGTCGCCGCCAGGGCGATCTGCGCCAGGATCAGGGTCTGGATCGTGCCCGGCAGGATCTGGTCGGCGAGGATCGGGCGCAGCCAGGACCAGAGCCGCGCCCAGGTCTCGGGCTCGGCGAGCGCGGCGCCGCGCAGGGGCGCCGGCACGATGTCGTGGCCGAGGAAGCGCGCGAGGCTCGCCCCGATGGCCGCGTTGCCGATCGCCGGGGGCAGGGCCAGGGGGGCGGCGGCGAGCAGGAGCGGCACGGTCCAGCCCCGGATCCAGAGCCGGCGGGTGCCGATCAGCCCGTAGAACACCAGGAGCAGCGCCCCGGCCTCGGCGTAGCGGCCCTGGCGGAAGGCGGATTCGAGGTAGAAGCCCATGGTCGGCAGGCCGATGAAGCCGAGGACCAGGCTGGAGCGCAGGCCGCATTCGAGCCGGTAGAGGGTGTAGTCGCGCAGCCGCCCGGCCACCTCGGGCAGGCGGGCATACAGGAAGGCCGAGACCGTGCCCGTGCCCGCGGGCAGCACCCGGAGCGCGGCGAGGTCGGCCTCCTCGATGATCTCGGCATAGACCTTGGCGCAGATGCCCGCGTAGGGCAGCGCGATGGCGAGAACGCCGGTCGTGGCCGAGAGGCCGAAGACCTGCATCAGCAGCAGCGCCCAGAACAGCTCGTGCACGGCGCGCAGGCCCGCGCAGGCGAGCCGCACGGTCCGCGAGCGGGCGAACGGGATCGCCAGCAGCAGGCCGCTCCCGGCCCCGAGCCCGACGCCGAGCACCGCGAAGGCCACCGTGTAGACGACGCTCCAGCCCTCCACCGACGGGAAGTCCGGCCGGACCAGGCCGTCGAGCAGGCGGGCGAGGTCGGCGAAGGGGTGCAGGGTGGTGACGTGCAGATCCGCGACCAGCAGGCCCGCCAGCGCGGCCGCCAGGAACCAGCGGCTCACCGCCGCGTAGCCGGGCCGCGGCACGGCGAGGCGCATCAGGCGGCCTCGTAGAAGGGGCGCAGCCGTTCCGGATCGAGCGCCTGGGCCGGGGCGTCGAGGACGATCCGGCCGGCCTCCAGCACCACGATCCGGTCGGTCTGGGCGAGGGCCAGGGCCACGTCGTGGAGCGCCAGGATCAGGGTCTCGTGGCTCGCCGCCATCTCGGCCAGCACCCGGGAGCCCTGCTGGCGGTCCAGGGCCGAGACCGGCTCGTCGCCCACCAGGATCGGCCGGCCGTTATAGAGGGCGCGGGCCACCGAGACGCGCTGCTGCTGGCCGCCGGAGAGCTCCCCGGCCTTCGCCCAGAGCGTGTCCGCCAGCCCGACCCGGTCGAGGATCCCTTGCACGGCGGCGATGTCGGCCTTGGCCGGGCGGACCAGATTGCGCAGGTTGTGCAGGGTCGAGCGCCGGTCGAGCCGGCCCATATAGACGTTGTGGAACACCGACAGGGTCCGAACCAGGGCGGCGGCCTGCGGCACCAAAGCGACCCTGTCGGGCGCCTGGGCCTGGATCAACCCGATCAGGGTCGACTTGCCGGCGCCGGAGCGGCCCATCAGGGCGACGCGCTCGCCCCTCTGCACCGTCAGGTCGATGCCCGACAGGACCGTGCGGCCGCCATAGGCGGCGGAGGCGTTCGCCAGGAGGATCGCCGTCCGGGACCCGTCCGGCACCGCCTCAATCCAGCAGGCCGGTGGAGCGGCCGACCTCGACCAGGGGCTCGTAGGCGGCGTTGGTCACCGGGATGAACTTCGAGCGCCCGAACGGCTCCAGGATCGCCGGGTCGGTGACGCCGACGAGGGCGTCCTTGAGTTTCTCGGTGAAGCCGGGGCCGTAGGTCCGGTCCACGTCGCCCCGCACGGTCCATTGGTAGTCCGGGAAGGTCGGGCTCTCCCAGATCACCGACACCGCCTTCGGGTCGACCTTGCCGGCCTTCGTGTCGAGATCCCAGACCGAGTAGTCGACGGCGCCGACCGCGAAGGCGCCGGACTGCACCAGCTGGATCGTGCGGCTGTGGTCGCCGGAGAACCCGACCCGGGCAAACACCTGCTCCGGATTCTTCCCCGGGAAGGCCTGGCGGATGAAGTATTCCGGCATCAGCCGCCCGGAGGTCGAGGCCCGGGCGCCGAACGTGAAGGTCTTGCCGGCGATGGCCTTCGGGAAATCCTTGCTGGGCTCCAGCCCGCTCCCGGCATGGGCGATCAGGTAGGTCTTGAACGCCGCGTCCTCGGCGCCCTGGGCGATCGCCTGGGAGCCCGGCACGGCGCGGCGCGCCTGGACCCCGGTGAAGCCGCCGAACCAGGCGAGCTGCACCTGGCCGTTGGTGAAGGCGGTCACCGCCGCCGGGTAGCTCTTGACCGGGATGTAGCGCACCGGGACGCCGAGCTTGGCCTCGAGATAGGTCGCGACCTTGCCGAAGCGCTCGACCAGACGGCTCTCGTCCTGGTCGGGGATGCCGGTGAAGACCAGGGGCGGGACCGGCTTGGTCGGCTGGGCCTGCGCGGCCGTGCCGAGCGCGAGCGAAACCAATCCCAGGGCGAACCGCCCCACCCGTCCCAGTCCCGGCATGGATCCTCCACCGCATCGCGCCCGCGTCCGGCGCGCCTCGTGCGGTGCCCTGGATATCGGATTCAAGACGATGCGCCAGAGCTTTGATGGCGCCCCCGTGTTCCGAGAACCAGAAGCCGTCGTTCGGTACGCGGCTCCGGCGGCCGACATCTTCGGGCGCCGGTCATCCGGCCCTCGTGCCTGCCCGCAGGACGTGCAGGCACGGGGCGAGACGATCAGCGGTAATGGCGGCGCATCATGTGGTGGCGGTGGTGCCGGCGCATCATGTGATGGCGGCTGCGCATCACGCCCCGGGAGGTCATCCGGGCGCCGCGGTGCATGCCGCCGAAATTGCTGTTGCCGGTGGCGGCGGCGTTCCGGTCGAGGCCGTCGCCGGGGGCCGCGAGGGTCGGGCTGGCGGCGCCGAGGACGAGGCCGAGCGCGAGGGTCGCGCCGAGGAGGATCTTGTTCATGGGGTGATCGGACTTTCCGCGACCCTGCGCCGCGCCGATCCGAACGGATCAGCCGCGCGCTTGTTCCGGGACGCCCCGGGCCTCGGGCGTCTCCACCACGGCGAACAAGGCGGGCTGCGCATCGCGCGCATCCGGCACCGGGACGGCCCGGATGCGGGGCGGCAGCGGCCCCCCGAGCAGGTCCAGGAAATCCCCCGAGGCGGCGATCCCGATCTCGGCCGCCTTGGCCCGGGCCTCCAGGCGCGACAGGGCGTTCATGGCCGGGCCCAGCACCGTGTACTCGGCCCGCACCCCGTCATCGAACACGCCGACCAGAAGGTCGCCGGCATGCAGGGCGACCACGACCCGCAGGGTGAACAGCCCCTCCTTCTCCCGCGCTTCGTTGAGGGCGGCGATGCGGTCCTGGAGCGACAGGGCGCAGGCGAGCGCCGCCCGGGCCTGCGCCCGGGGGCGTCCGACCACGAACTGCACCAGCACCGCGTCGCCGACATACTTGTCCACGAGGCCGCCCTGCTCGGCCACCGCGGCCTGGGCGGCGGCCCGGACGGCGAGCAGGGCCGTCACCATCGCCTCGGGCGGATGCTCCCGGCTCAGCCGCGAGAAGCCGCGGATGTCGAGGACCATCAGGCAGGCGTGGCGCCGGTGGATGCCCATGGCGGCGTCCGCGTCCTCGGCGGCCAGATCGAGAGCGACCGTGTCGGGCACGAACCGGGCGAGCTGGGCGCGCTCGTGCTCCATGCGCAGGGCCCGGGTGACGGCGTCGCGCAGGCGGACCACGCCGTCGATCACCAGCAGGCCGGCCGCCACGAAGGTGGCGAGCCCGGTGATCTGCGCGGTCGGGAAGGAATCCGGCCCCGGGAACAGGTCCGGCCAGGCCAGCCCGACCAGGAAGGTTGCGGTCCAGCAGGCGGTTACCACCCCGCAGAACAGCAGGGTCTGGGCGACCCGCATGCTCAGGCCGGTCTGGAGCAGGAGCAGGAAGGCCGGCAGGCGGCTCACCGCGTCGGCGCCGAGGCCGGCCCCACCGCCGGCCAGCATGTGCTCGATGATCACGTAGACGGCGAGCCCGGCATTGAGCAGCGTCCCGGCCCAGCTATAGGCCGCCGCCGCGGGCCCCCCGCCCCGCTCGCCCAGCCCGAACCAGATCGTGCCGACGCCGTAGAGGCCGAGGATGAACCAGTGGCTCAGGGCGTGCAGCGAGCCGTCATAGGCCTGGGCCGCCATCAGCAGCACCAGCACGATCACGATCCGCAGCCCGAGAAGCCGCAAGCCGCCGCCCGCCTGCATGGCGCGCAGGACCGCGGCGTCGTCTTCGGCCACCTCCGCCTTGCGCGCAGAGCGATCCCGCGCCGTCCGCCTACTGCCCGCCATGAACCCGATTGTGCCGCCGCTCTCCGCACGGCATCATACCGTATAGGGCACGCGCCGCCGAAGGGGATACCGGTTCGGCGGCGCAGGCTTTCGAGCACGGCCTCGGAGCCGCGGCAGGCTCAGCCTTCGTTCGGGGACAGGCGACCGATGCGCAGCGCCAGCCCGATTCCGAGCGCTGGCGCGGTGGCGAAGATCCCGGCCAGCCAGAGCGCTGCCCGTTCCGCGCCCGGCACGCCTCCCGGCTCGGCGATGCCGGCGAGGTTCGCGACCATGCCGGCCGCGGCCGTGCCGAACGCGACGGAAAACAGCTGCACGGTGGTCATGCCGCCGGAGGCCAGATCCTGCTCGGTCTCCGGTGCGAAGCGGTAGACGCGGGTGACGAGGCCGGGCCAGGCCAGGCCGATGCCCAGCCCGATCAGGATCAGCCCCAGGCAGATGGCACCGACGACGGTTTCCTGCCCGCCGCTCCGGATCGGCATGAACAGGCCGAACAGGCCGAGCCCCGCGACCCCGAGGAGCGGGCCGAGGAGGAGCAACGGCCGGGCCGCCCGCGCCTGCCAGCGGGCGCTCAGGAATGCTCCGACCGTCCAGCCGATCGCCATCAGGGCCGCCAGGTATCCGGCCCGGAGGGGCGGCTGATCGTGCAGCACCTGCAGCAGATAGGACACGAAGATCTCCGGCTGCATGCCGATCATCAGCAGGGCGATCATCAGATAGACCGCGCCGAGCGGCGCCCGGAGGCTGAACGCGCCGCGCGGCAGCAGGCGAGCCCTGGCGCCGCGCTCGATCAGCCCGATCAGGCCGATCAGCAGGATGGCCGCGCCGAGCCCCGCGAGGTTCCATCGGGGCTCGGGCGAGAGGCTGCCGGCGGACACGACCAGGACGGCCGCCGTGAGCAGGATCAACTGCGGATAGGCGATCGGGGAGCGTTCCTTGCGGTCCGGGCTGCACTTCGGCAGGCTCGCGAGCGCACCGACCACGAAAGCGGCGGTGAACGGCAGCAGTGACCAGAACGCCGCCCGCCAGGCGTGATGCTCGGCGAACAGGCCGCCCAGCGCCGGTCCGACCTGCGTGGCGATGCCGAAGACCGTGGCGATCAGGCCGATGGCACGCGCCCAGAGCGCGGGCGGGAAGACCAGGCGGATCACCGCATAGGCGAGGGCGTAGAGGAAGCCGCCGCCCAGTCCCTGGATCGCCCGCCCGGCGAGCAGGACGGTGATGTCCGGGGCGAGCGAGGCGATCAGCGTGCCGGCGGCGAACAGTGCCGCCGCGATGGCATAGGCGCCTCGCGGGCCGAAGCCCCTGAGGAGGCGGGCCGTCAGCGCGGCCGCGAGGATCGACGCCAAGACGAAGAGCGTCGTCGCCCAGGCATAGAAATCGAGGCCGCCGATCTCGGCGACCACGGACGGCATGACCGTGGTGACGACGTACATGTTGACGGCATGCAGCGTGACGCCGGCGGCCAGCACGGTGGCGAAGATGCCGTTCCGGCCGGCGAACAGATGCGCCTCGTCCGGCGCGGGCGATCGGGGGTCGCCTATCCCGCCGCGGTGCTCCGAGGCCCGCGATTGTTCCAGCGTATGGTTGTGCATGCCGACGCCCTCGACGATTCGGGTCGGCCAAGCTTGTAAAACCTCACCCTTTGTTGAGGTCAAGGGCGGGCGCATCGTCCGGGTCGTTCCCGCCCGGTGCGACCGCCAGATCGAACAGGCGTGCGCCCGGCCCCTTGCCGGCGGCGATGTCGCCGGGGTTGCGGAGCGGACATTCGGTGGCGGAGAGGCAGCCGCAGCCGATGCAGGCGGTGAGCTGGTCGCGCAGCCGCGTGAGCAGGGTGATGCGCGCGTCCAGGTCCGTTCGCCACGCGCTCGACAGGCTCGCCCAGTCCGCGGCCGTGACCGGCCGGTCGCTCGGCAGCCGGTCGAGGCGATCCTTGATCTGCGCCAGCGGGATCCCGGTGCGTTGCGCCACCCGGATGATGGCGATCAGGCGCAGGACCGAGCGCGGATAACGCCGCTGGTTGCCGCCGGTTCCGGATGAGACCCTGTGCCTCGTAGAAATGCAGGGTCGAGACCGGTACGCCGGCCCGTCGGGCGACCTCGCCGACGCTGAGTTCCCGACCAGCTCGATCCGGCATCGCTGCGTCCCGTCGGCTCTACACGGCCGACACCCCCTCTTACCGTGACAAAGGTAGAGGTTTCAAAGGATCGCGCCGGTCGATCACGCCCCCCGGTCGAGACGCCGGGCCGCGCTGAACCGGTTGAGGAAGCGCGGCTCCTTCTCGGGGGCGATCCGGATCGCGAGGTGCAGGGTGCCGTCGGCCTCGGCGCGCCGGTCGAGGATCTCGGCGTTCTCGTAGAGCCAGTTGAGCGCCGCCCCGTCCTCGGGCGGCAGCGACACCGCGAAGCTCGCCCGGTGGCGGCCGATCCGCGCCTCGATCCGGGCGGTGAGCGCGGCGAGCCCCTCCCCGGTCAGCGCCGAGACCAGGACCGGCGCGTCGCTGTCGCGGTCGTTGCGGGCCTTGGACTGGCCGCTGAGATTCATCAGCCGGGTCCGCTCGTCGTCATCCAGGAGGTCGGACTTGTTCCAGACCTCGATGATCCGCTCGGCCGTGGTCTCGATGCCGAGCTCGCGCAGCACCTCGCCGACATCCTCGGCCTGGGCCTCGGAATCGACGTGGCTGACGTCGCGCACGTGCAGGAGCACGTCGGCCTCGATCGCGTCCTCCAGGGTCGCCCGGAACGCCGCGATCAGCGGGGTCGGCAGGTCGGAGATGAAGCCCACCGTGTCGGACAGGATCACGGTCTCGCCGTGGGGCAGCTTGGTCGCCCGGGCGGTGGGGTCGAGGGTGGCGAACAGCATGTCCTTGGCGGTGACCTCGGCCCGGGTCAGGGTATTGAACAGGCTCGATTTTCCGGCATTGGTGTAGCCCACCAGGGCGACGATCGGATAGGGCACCCGGGCGCGGCTCTGCCGGTGCAGGCCGCGGGTCCGCACCACCGCGTCGAGGTCGCGCTCGATCCGGGTCATGCGCTCCTGGATCATGCGCCGGTCGGCCTCGATCTGGGTCTCGCCGGGGCCGCCCAGGAAGCCGAAGCCGCCGCGCTGCCGCTCCAGGTGGGTCCAGGACCGGACCAGCCGCGACTTCTGGTAGGCGAGGTGCGCGTGCTCGACCTGGAGCGTGCCCTCCCGGGTCGAGGCGCGGCGCCCGAAAATCTCCAGGATCAGGCCGGTGCGGTCGATGACCTTGGCGCCCCATTCCTTCTCGAGGTTGCGCTGCTGCACCGGCGAGAGCGCGCAATCCATCACCACGAGGCCGATCTCGCGGGCGCGGATCAGCCCGGCGATCTCCTCGACCCGGCCCTTGCCGAGATAGGTCGAGGGGCGGATGCGCGGCAGGCTGATCGCCAGGCTCTCGACCACGTCGAGCTCGATGGCGGCGGCGAGCCCGGTGGCCTCGTCGAGGCGCGCCTCGACGGAGCGGGTCGGATGGGCGGCGCCGTTGCCCGGCACCCCCGGCCCGTGCGCGCCGCGCGCCAGATAGGGCCCGATCACCAGGGTATGGGTCGCCGCGGCGATCTCGCCCTCGGGCGCGGCCTGTGCCTGGAGCCGGGCCTCGCCGGACGTCAGCGTCTCGCTCATGCAACCTTTAACGCCGCCCGCGCACGGACGGCTTCGTTCGAGAAGTCGGATTGTCCGAGATGGGGATTGGGCGGGGCCGGGCCAAGATGCCGGGATTCAAGAGGTTGGGATCGGAGCGATCGGAATCCGGAGGCCCGCTCGGCGCGATCTATCCCACCCGCGCCCTTATCCGGAGGCGACGGAGCGCGGAAAGACCTCGAAGGAGCCCTCCAGCCGGCCGCGCGATCCCCGGAGGCCGCCTTCGAGGCCGCTAACGCAGCACCTTAGGATGAGGGGGATGATCGGGATAGGTTTGGGATTCGCCGCCCGCTGCCGGCGAATCGCGGCCTCAGAGCGCGCGAGCCGATCGCCCCTCAACACATCATGCCTTCTCGGCGGTCTCGTCCGGCTCGAACAGCTGCACCGGGTGGCCCGGCATGATCGTCGAGATCGCGTGCTTGTAGACCAGCTGCGAGTGGCCATCCCGGCGCAGCAGCACGCAGAAATTGTCGAACCAGGTGACCACGCCCTGGAGCTTGACGCCGTTGACGAGGAAGATGGTCAGCGGGATCTTGTTCTTGCGGACATGATTGAGGAACGTGTCCTGAAGGTTCTGTGCGCGTTCGCCCGCCATCTTCTTTGCCTTCTTGTTGTCCCGGCGCGAAAGGCCCGGGTTGGGTACGCAACGTTGGGTCCGTCACGCGCGGGATCGTCCGATCATCCCGCCCGGACCGGATATACAGCATGACCGCGTGAAAGCGTGGGGGCAAGCAAGGCCCGCGCCCGCCGATCCGTAACGGATCGGCGCCTCTTTCACGGTCCGCGCCGAGACTGCGCCTGCAAAAACCCGGCCGCCCCGGATCGCTACGGGCCGATGCCGAGAGACTTCAGCTTGCGGTGCAGCGCCGAGCGCTCCATGCCGATGAACTCGGCCGTGCGCGAGATGTTGCCCGAGAACCGCGCGATCTGCGCCACGAGATACTCGCGCTCGAAGATCTCGCGGGCCTCGCGCAGCGCCAGGCTCATCAGCTTCTCGCCGCCCGCGCCCCCCGGGGTGGTCGGCACCAGGGCGCCGATCTCGGAGGGCAGCATCTCGGACGTGACCTCCTGCTCCGGGTCGGCCTGGGTCAGGATCATCAGCCGCTCGACGTTGTTCTTAAGCTGGCGGACGTTGCCCGGCCAATTGTGCGACTGGAGCACCGCCATCGCGTCCTCGGCGATCACCCGCTTCGGCAGGCCGGTCTGGGACGAGATGTTGTCCATGAAGAACTGGATCAGCTCGGGCACGTCCTCCCGGCGCTCGGACAGGGCCGGCACCCGGATCGGCACCACCGAGAGCCGGTGGAACAGGTCCTCGCGGAACCGGCCCGCGGCGATCTCTTCCTGCAGGTCCCGGGACGAGGACGAGATGATGCGCACGTCGACATGCACCCGGGTGGTGCCGCCGACCCGTTGGAAGTTCTGGTCGACGAGGACGCGCAGGATCCGGTTCTGGGTCTCGCGGGGCATGTCGGCGACCTCGTCGAGGTAGAGGGTGCCGCCATGGGCCTCCTCCAGGGCGCCGACCCGCCGGCCGGATTCGCCCTCGACCCCGAACAGCTCCGCCTCCATCGTCTCGGGCAGGATCGCGGCCGCGTTGAGCAGCACGAACGGGCCGTTCGCGCGCGCCGAGGCCTTGTGCAGGCTGCGCGCGGCGAGCTCCTTGCCGGAGCCCAGCGCCCCGGTGATCATCACCCGGGCGTTGGTCGGCGCCACCCGGTCGATGGTCTGGCGCAGCTGGTTGATCGCCAGCGAGCCGCCGACGATGCGGTTGGGATTGCCCGAGCGCGCCGTCAGGTCGCGGACCTCGCGCCGGAGCCGGGAGGCTTCCAGCGCGCGCTCGGCCACCAGGATCAGCCGGTCGGCCTTGAACGGCTTCTCGATGAAGTCGTAGGCGCCCGCCTTGATGGCCGAGACCGCGGTCTCGATGTTGCCGTGGCCCGAGATCATCACCACCGGCAGGTCGGGATTGGCCGCCTTGATCAGGTCGAGCACCTGCAGGCCGTCGAGGCGCGAGCCCTGCAGCCAGATGTCCAGGAAGACCAGGTGCGGCCGGCGCGCCTCGATGGCGGCGAGCGCCTCGTCGGAGCCGCCGGCCGTGCGGCAGCGGTGGCCCTCGTCGTCGAGGATGCCCGCCACGAGGTCGCGGATGTCGGCCTCGTCGTCGACAATCAGGATATCGGCGCTCATGCGTGCATCTCCGCGATCCGGGGGGCCGTCGGTGCGGCGCCCTTCTCCTCTGTCGTGACGGGACTGGTCTGCGGGCCCGAGGCGGACGGCTCGGGCCCGTGCTCGCGCGGGACCCGCATCTGAACCTGCCCACCACGGCCGGCGGGATTGTCGTTCAACGCGATCCCACCGCCGTGCTCCTCAAGCACCTTGCTGACGATAGCAAGCCCCAGCCCCGTGCCACCCTCGCGTGTGGTCATGTAGGGCTCGAGCAGCCGCTGGCGCCCCTCCACCGGAAAACCCTTGCCGTTGTCGGTGACCGTGATCACCGCGAAACCGTCCTCGACCGCCAGGCTCAGGGCGATCTTGCCCTTGCCGAGCTCGGCCGGCGGCACCTCGGCCACCGCCTCGACGGCGTTCTTCAGGATGTTGGTGATCACCTGGCTGAGCAGCCGGATGTCGAAGGCCGCCACGATCTTCTCCGCGCTGCCGGCGCCGCCCTGCGCCGAGAACGCGAAATCGATGTCCGGATGCGCCACGCGCATCATGAACAGGTTCTGCTTGGCGATCTCGGTCAGGTCGTTCGGGGCGATGGCGGGCTTGGGCATCCGCGCGAAGGCCGAGAACTCGTCGACCATGCGCTTGATCTCGTCCACCTGGCGCACGATCGTGGCGGTGCACTGGTCGAACACCTCCTTGTCGGCGGTGATGACCTTGCCGTACTTGCGCCGGATGCGCTCGGCGGAGAGCTGGATCGGGGTCAGGGGGTTCTTGATCTCGTGGGCGATGCGGCGGGCGACGTCGCCCCAGGCGGAGCTGCGCTGCGCCTGGACGAGGTCGGTGATGTCGTCAAGGGTCACCACCGAGCCGCGGGAGGTCCCCTGGGCCTGCTCGCTCGTGACCCGCACCGTCACGGTGCGCTCGCCCCGGGACCGGGTGAGCTGGAGCTGCTGCTGCTGGAGGGCGCGCGGGCGGCTCTCGCTCTCGGCGAGCACAGGCGCGAGTTCCGGCACCGCCCGGGCCAGCGGCTGGCCGATCAGGGCCTCGCTCTCCAGGTCGAGCATCCGCTCGGCGGCCGGGTTGGCGATGGTGACGAAGCCCGCCGCGTCGAGGCCGATCACCCCGGGCGAGACCCCCGACAGCACCGCCTCCGTGAACCGGCGGCGGGTGTCGATCAGGTCGTTGGCGGCGATCAGCCCGGTATGCTGGCGGCGCAGCTCCTGCGTCATCTTGTTGAAGCTCTCGCCGAGATGGGCCAGGTCGCCGCTGGTCTTCTTGGTCGGCACCTGGGCGTAGAAGTTGCCCGACGCGACCTGGTCGGCGGCGTTGATCAGCCGCCGGATCGGCGCCACGAACCGGTTGGCGAAGTTCATCCCGAACCACACCGCCGAGAGCAGGGCGATCAGGGCGATCAGCAGGAACACCGACGCGAAGGTGATCTGGATCGAGCGCCGGAGCGAATCGTAGGTCAGGTACTCGGCCGCCGCCGCCCGCGACACGCCCGGGAAGTCGATGGCGAGCTGGCTGACCTCCCGCTGCACCATCAGCACCGCGTCGTCGTAGGCCGGCATCCGCAGGAGCGCGGCGAAGACCCGGCCCTCCGAGGGCAGCAGGCAGATCGGGTCGGTGGAGGTCGCCGCCTCCTCGAAGGCCGCCGCCGAGGGCAGCCGGACCTGCTTGAGCACGTCGATCTTGGCGCGGGCGACCACGTCGGTCGGCCCGCGCATGATCTGCGCCACCGGCAGGCCGAGATTGGTCGCCCGGGTGGTCAGGAAGTTCTCGAACCAGGCCCGGTCCCGGTCGAAATTCGGGCGCGCCCGGGTCAGGTCGTCCACCAGGATGCGGATCTCCCGGGCCAGCGACTGGCACTGGTTCTCCTGGTAGGCGTCGGCCACCTCGACGGATTTGAGCACCACGTCGCGGACCCGGTCGGTGAAGCCCAGCGACAGGCCCCGGTCGATGGTCACCGACGCCACCACGGCGAGCAGCACGGTGGGCAGGATCGCGATCAGCGAGAACAGGCCGACGATGCGCGAGTGCAGCCGGGCCACCGCCGCATTGGCCTTGCGGGCGTGCAGGAAGACCCGCGCCTCCCAGGCGATCACGAAGACGAGCCCCAGCACCAGGGCGGCGTTGATGCCGAGCAGCGTGACGCCGTAGGCCGGCGTCGGCGTCACCCGGATCACCCCGGCCAGGATCAAGAAGGTCGCCAGCGCCGAGACCAGCGCGGTCACCACCACGGCGGCGCCGATCCAGCCCGGCCCGCGCGGCCCCGGCCGCAGCGACTCCGCGAGCGGCGTGCCCGGGTCCGGGTCCGACGAGAATTCCGACGCCGCTTCCTGCGTCGCGGTTTCCTGGGCAACGGCCTCTGGCGCAACGGCCTCTTGGCCGGCGCCCTGCGCGGTCTCCTCGGCCGGCGGCCTCGACCCGTCGCCCGCCCCCTCGGCCACCGGCTCGGCGGACGAACGGGCAGCCCCCTCGGGGTCCGGCGCAGGGCCTTCCACAGGCGGTGAGCGTCGCAGGAACGGCATGACTGGTGCAGGGCCACAACAGTGTGGCGGAATTAATACGAGTCGCGGCGCCGGAGAGGCGATCGGTGGTCCATTCGGCGCCGGTATCTTGCGCCGGCTCAGTGTGAGCGGCGGCGCTTCCGCAGGGGTGGCTCCAGGCGAATGTTCGTCACCGGCACCGCGAAGCGGAGTGGCTGCCATACAGGCTGAGCCTTTGGATGCGGCGGGTGCGCAATCGCGGCGCATCGGTTCGGGCGTGAACAAGGCTGCGAGTCACGTCGACCGCGCACAGACCGTTGGGGAACGCTCATCTGCGGGTGGCCCTCGGTTATTCTTGCGTGGCAGTCTAGATTGGGCTGCACGGTGAGCTTTGCGGGCGATTGAGGCATGAGCGACGGGTTTCTGTCCGCTGCCACCATAAGCCCGCTGATGCTCGCGGCGACCGCCGGCTTCGTCGACTGATTCACGAGCCGGCAGGATCGGCGCGATGCTTCGGAGCACGAGCGCTAGGATTTCGGCCCCGTTCTTAAGGCGGGTGCTTCAGATCAGCGCATCGCCGGCGAGGCCGCGTTCGGACGCGTCTGGTTTTCGCGCCGTTATGACCGTGGCGACGACGCCCACCCTTGACCCCGCCGGCACGGCCCCGTACCCCCGCCCGTGGAGGCGAACGGGGTCTGGTGGCCCCCCTGGTCTTCAAAACCAGTGGTACGCCAACAGCGTACGGTGGGTTCGATTCCCATCCGCTTCCGCCAAGCCCCACAGCCTCCGAGCATGCATCCCCGTCGCGTCGTAACGGGCGCGGCCGATGCCGCCTTGCGCGTGTCGCGCCTGAGTGGTCCGCTCCGGATGAGGCGCTCGTAGAAGTGCGCCCGCCGATCCGGAGGAGACCCGCCATGCTGTCACGCCGGCAAACGCTCGCCCTGGCTCTGGCCAACGGCCTCGCCTTGACCGACAGAACGGCCCTGGCCGCGGGAGAGGCCGCCGCGCCGACCGTCAAGAGTCCGGTCTCGTTCGCGGTCCCGCCGGGGGCGTGCGACTGCCACGTCCACGTCATCCCCGATCCGGCCAGGTTCCCGTTCTGGGCGGGGCGCGGCTACACCCCGCCGGTCGATCCGCCCGAGCGCCTGCTCGCCCTCCAGCACGCGCTCAAGCTCGACCGCGTGGTGATCGTGACGCCCAGCGTCTACGGCACCGACAACGCGGCCACCCTCGACGGATTGCGCCTGCTCGGATCCCGGCGCGCCCGCGGCGTGGCGGTGATCGGCGCCGGGACCGGCCCGGCCGAGCTCGACGCGCTGGCTGAGGCCGGCATCCGCGGCATCCGGGTCAACCTGGAACAGGCCGGCGTGTTCGATCCGGCGGCCTCCGCCAAGGCCCTGGCGAGCGCGGTCCAGCAGATCGGGCAGCGGCCCTGGCACCTCCAGGTCTATGCCCGCCTGTCGGTCATCGGCCCGCTGAAGCCGCAGCTGGCCGCCCTGCCGGTGCCGGTGGTGTTCGACCATTTCGCCGGCGCGCAGGCAGCCCTCGGACCCGACCAGCCGGGCTTCGGCGACGTGCTCGACCTCGTGCGCGGCGGCCGGGCCTGGGTGAAGCTGTCGGGTGCCTATCGCGCCTCGACCCGGGCGCCCGACTATCCCGACGTGGCGCCGCTCGCCCGGGCCCTGGTGGCGGCGAACCCGGAGCGGCTGGTCTGGGGCAGCGACTGGCCGCACCCGGACAGCACGCCGAAACCGGGCCGCAAGCCGACGGATCTCGCCCCCGCGCAGGATATCGACGACGGCCGCCTGCTCGACCTGCTCGCCGCCTGGGTGCCCGAGCGCGCCGCCCGTGACCGGATCCTTGTCGAAAATCCCAAGCGGTTGTACGACTTCTGAGCGAAATATCGGCCCAGCGGACGCGCGCGGACCGGGAATCCGGTCCCTGGACTCGCTGCCGCGCTCGCCCGGGAGATCGCCCATGCAGGGTCTGGCACGTCTCGGCCCGCCCGCCGCCGCGGATTGTGCGTCCGGCCGATCACGCTCCGCGCGCGGGGCGCTCGTCCTGCTGACCGCCGCCGCCGTCCTGGGCGCCGGCGCCCTCGCGGCCCGGGCCCCCGGCGCCGCCCTCGATCCCGATCTGGTGCGGGTGCTCCGCTTCATGGCGCTGATCAAGGGCGGGTTCGCGCTGGCGGCCTTCGCGGGCTGCTTCTGGCGCCTCGCCCGGCCGGCCGGCCCGTGGCGCATGCCGGTCTACGTGGCCGGGCCGCCGCTCATCGCGGCGGGCGCGATCGGGCTCTGGTCCGTCCAGGCCCTCCCGATCGCGGCGGCGGGCCTGCATCTCGGCCTGCTCGCTCTGCTGGCGGCCGCGCTGACCGACCCCCGATTCCTGCCCGACCTGGCGCGCCTCGGCCGGGGCGGAACGGCGGACTGCCCGATCCGTTTCCCCGAAACCCGCTCGATGCGCCGGGCGCTGCCGCGTCGAACCGCCCCGACCCGTTCCCCATGATCGACACGCTGTTCCCCCTCCTCCCGCCCGGCGCGCAGGCGGCTCTGCGCAGGCTCGCCGCCCGCTGGCCGTCGCGCCCCGCCCGCGCGGAGCCGGTGGTCCGGCTCGACCACGATCCGCGCCCCGGCCCGATGAAGCCGCTGCTCCCGCCGGCCGCGATCAACGACAACCCGCTGCAGGCCGTCCACGAGGCGGTGGAGCGGGACCTGCGCGCCAGCGGCCACCTGCGCTGAGACCGTTTTTGGGGCTGAACGCGATCAACATGAGCATTTGGGAGGGCGGGTTTCGACCCATGTCGGTCGTCAATCGACCTGCTCGGCCTGCTTGGAAGCGGACGTAGATGCTCTCGGCTGAACGGTGATCCGCTTCGTCAGAGAATGCGGCATCGCATGTCACACCCGGGTCGCCTGGCTCGTCATGGCTTCGAACGTCGATCTCCGGCGCTCCGAGCACAAGGACGAGACATGAGCGAGATCAAGCGACTGGTCTGGAACGAGGTGGCCCCGGAGGGTGCCAAAGCGCTCTATGGCATTCATCACTACATCACCACTGGCACCGATCTACCCCATGAGCTGATCCACCTCATCTTCCTGCGGGTGTCGCAGATCAACGGCTGCGCGTACTGCATCGCCCTGCACACCAAGGACCTTCTCAAGACGATGCCGCTTGAGAAGGTCGTCCTGATTCCGGTCTGGGCCGAAGTGCCCCACCTGTTTCCTGAAAAGTACCGCGCCGCTCTCGCCTGGGCGGAGGAAGTCACGCTGGTGAGTGAGACGCACGCCTCCGATGAGGCGTATGCCGCCGCGAGCGCGGTCTTTGCGGCCAAGGATCTCGTCGATCTGACGATCACGATCGCCGCGATGAACGCGTTCAACCGCCTCGGCGCACCCTTCCGCCTCCCGGTCCAGGCGAAGGTTTAGTCGGCTCTGCGCTCCGTCAGGGGCGGCGCCAGCGCCGTCCCGCTTCCGCGGATGTCAATCGATCCCCGGCGGCAGTTCCACGTCTCACGTCGCTGATTTTTCCCGAGGCATGTCACATCGGGCCCGGGCCGCCTCGTCATTTGTTCGACGGACGCCTGAAAGCGGCATGGAGCCGCCCCGTCCGTTCTCGAACATGGAGACGGGTACCATGAGGATCGTGGTGATTGGCGGGAGCGGCCTCGTCGGCAGGCATCTGACGGCCGAACTGCTGCGACAAGGACATGAGGCCATTGCGGCTTCGCCGAGCAGCGGGGTGAATGCGCTGACGGGCGAAGGCTTGGCCGGCGTTCTTTCCGGAGCCGACGTCGTTGTGGACGTGTCGAACTCTCCGTCCTTCGAGGACGCGGCGGTGCTCGACTTCTTCGAGCGCTCGGGCCGCAACCTCCTCGCCGCGGAGCGCGAGGCGGGGGTGAAACATCACGTCGCCCTATCCATCGTCGGCACGGACCGCCTTGAGGGGAACGGATACTTCCTCGCGAAGGTGGCGCAGGAGCGATTGATCGCGGCTTCCGGCCTTCCCTACACCATCGTCCGGGCGACGCAGTTCTTCGAGTTCGTCGCGACGATTGCCCAGGCTTCCGTCGCAGGCGACCGCATCGTTGTTCCCGACGTCGACTTCCAGCCGATCGCCGCCGCCGATGTCGCCGCAGCGCTCGCCGATGTCGCTCTTGCTTCCCCGCGCAACGGGACGATTGAGATCGCTGGGCCGGACCGCCTGCCGTTCCGCAACTTCGTCGCCCGCTCGATCGCATCCACCGGCGACCGTCGGGAGGTACTAGCCGACAGGGCGGCGCGCTACTTCGGCGCCGCGCTCGACAAGGGTTCGCTTGTTCCCGAGCATGCGGAAGCGGCGCGGCTCGGGCCGACGCGGTTTGAGAACTGGCTCGCTGCCGCCTGAACCGCTGCGCTTCTCCGCTTCTACGAAGAAAGTCCCCTTCCATGTTCAGAGCAGTTCTGCTGGCAGCCCTCTTTACCGTCTCCGCCGCTCCTGCGATGGCGGCCGATGTTGTGAGGGGCGAGGCCCGCGTCACGACGATCTTCGACCATCCGCTGCCTTCGGTTCCCGGCAAGAGCCTGCGCGGCGTCCTCGTCGAGTACGGTCCGAGCGGATCCTCACCGTCCCACACCCACGCCGCATCTGCCTTCATCACGGCAACAGTGATCGAGGGCGCGGTGCGCAGCCGGATCAACGACGGCCCAGAGAAAGTTTTCCGCACCGGCGAAAGCTTTGTCGAGATTCCCGGTGATCACCACGGTGTCAGCGCCAATGCCAGCGATGCCGAGCCCTCGAAGCTCCTCGCCGTCTTCGTCGTGGACACTGCCGACCGGGTGTTGACGACGCCGGACCGGCCCTAGCAGCGGCGCGGGAACTCAGCTGTTCACGGCGACAAGGATAGCCGATGGTCGTCCACCTTCGCTCAACCGGCTTCGTTTACGAGGAACGGTCCATGTCGCAGGCCGAAATCGCCGCGGCGACCTTCGAGACCCATCGCGCGCGGCTATTGCGCATCGCCTACCGCATGCTTGGCTCGCGCAGCGAAGCAGAGGATGTCGTGCAGAATGCCTGGCTGCGCTGGGTAGCGGTGAACCAGACGAAGGTCGCTGCTCCCTATCCGTTCCTCGCGCGCATCGTTACGCGCCTCTGCCTCGACGAGATGAAGTCGGCCCGCGCCCGCCGGGAGACCTACATCGGCGCTTGGCTGCCCGAGCCGCTCGTCGAGAACGAGGAGGATGGGCTCGACAAAGATGACCTGACGCTGACGCTGATGATGGCGCTGGAGCGCCTGTCGCCGCTCGAGAGGGCGGCATTTCTCCTCCACGACGTCTTCGGCGTGCCGCTCGGCGAGGTGGCGGACACGCTCGGCCGGGAGGCGGCGGCCGTGCGCCAACTCGCCGTCCGGGCACGGCGGAACGTGGAGGCTGCGCGTCCGCGCTTCCCCGTAGGGCGCGAAGAGGGCGAGCGGATCGCGCGGGCCTTCTTCGCGGCGTCCACCAGCGGCGACACCGCAGCGCTGCGTACTCTTCTCGCCGAGAACGCGGTGTTGCGCTCCGATGGCGGCGGCAAGGTTTTGGCCTTCATCAACCCCATCACCGGATTGGACCGCCTCCTGCGCATGTTCGAGGGTGTGCGGCGCAAATGGGGTCACGGCTGGGCGCAGATGCTCGAACCCGTCTGGATCGATGGCTTGCCCGGCTATATCAGCCGCGAGCGCGGCGACGTTCTCCAAACCACTGCGCTCGCCATCGAGGACGGCCGGATCACTGCGATCTACATCACCCGCAATCCCGACAAGCTTCGCCACGTCGCGCACGCGCTCGCGGTGGCACCGGACCCTACCTCGCGGACACAGTGATCAGGCAGCGGGCGCCCCCGAGTCGCCTTGCCCGACATTCGCTTCTCAGGGTGTGCCCCGGCCATTGGAAGCTGAAGGCAATAACCGCCGAGGTCGCGGCCGACCGCTCCTTGGTCTTCGGTCGACAGTCGGAAGCAGACGCGGCGCGATGTCTGCGCTTGCGTGCTGCCGACCGAAAGCAGACGATCGCAAACCCACCCAAAGCAGCCCTTCAAACGGCCAAGCGGGCTGAGTCCCGACCAGGGACGAGGCGCGGTCCTCAGCGCTTGGCGGCGGCCGCCGGGGCGGGCCGCGCGGCCGCTCCGGCCTCCATCCAGTGGCAGGCCGTGGTGGTCGGCAGGCCGGCGCATTCGTAGCTCCGGTCGCCCAGGGTCACCCGGTCGACCAGGCCGGTGATCTCGCTGCGGGTCACCAGGGTGCAGCCGAGATGGTCCGCCTTGGGATCGGCCAGCAGGGCGGCCGCCGCGGCGGCGCCGTCGTGCATCAGCATCCGGTAATTGGCCAGGGACGGGCAGCCGATCACCTGTCCGGTCCCCGGCCCGGCGCCCTTCCGGTCCGGGCCGGGGCGGGCCGGCGCCTTGGCCGGCTGGCCCAGCGCCGGCAGGGCGCAGAGGCCGAGGGCGAGAGCGGCGACGCGAAGTGGCATGCGTGTCATCGGCCGCCCCTAACGCATGACGCGGCACAGGGGAATCCGGCTGTTCGGCCGCACCGTGCGGGACCGGGGCGCCGGACCGGCGGATCGGCCGGCGAATCTAGCACGGAGACCGGGCGGTGTCGTACCCGCGCCGACGCCGCGGCGGTGCTGCGCGCACGCGGTTGCGGCCGGCCGCGAAACCGTCGATGAAGCCCGCGATGGAATCGCCGGCGCCGGACATCCGGGGCGCCGCGGGCGGGACGGACAAGGAGAGGTCATGGCGACGACGATCGATAGCGACCAGAAGCTCCATCTGGTCTTCGGTGGTGAGTTGCAGGACCTCGACGGCGTCCGGTTCCGGGACATCAAGGGCCTCGACATCGTCGGCATCTTCCCGGACTACGCCTCCGCGCAGGCCGCCTGGCGGGCCAAGGCGCAGGCCACCGTCGACAGCGCGCAGACCCGGTATTTCGTGGTCCACCTGCACCGGCTGCTGGAGCCGCCGGTCGCCTGAGGCCGGGGCGGGCCGGGCGCGCGCCTGTGCGGTGCGCCCGTGAAGGCATTGTGACACTTCCGGCCCGCTGCTAAGAGCCTCGCCCGTCATCAGATCCATCCGGCCCGCGGGGGACCGGTATTCGGAGCGCGGCGCGAAGCTCGGCCGCGAGTGGGCGGACGTCATGAAATCCTCGATCAAGATCATCGCCGGCAACGCGAGCCGGCCCTTGGCCGAGGCGATCGCCGCCTATCTCGAATTGCCGCTGGCCAAGTGCATGGTCCGGCGGTTTGCCGACATGGAGATCTTCGTCGAGCTCCAGGAGAACGTGCGCGGCGAGGACGTGTTCATCGTCCAGTCGACCTCGTTCCCGGCCAATGACCACCTGATGGAGCTGCTGATCATGATCGACGCGGCGCGTCGGTCCTCGGCCCGACGCATCACCGCGGTGATCCCGTATTTCGGCTACGCACGGCAGGACCGGCGCACCTCGGGCCGGACCCCGATCTCGGCCAAGCTGGTGGCGAACCTGATCACCGAGGCCGGGGCCGACCGCGTCCTGACCCTCGACCTCCATGCCGGCCAGATCCAGGGCTTCTTCGACATCCCCACCGACAACCTGTTCGCCGCCCCCGTGATGGTGCGCGACATCAAGGAGCGGCTGCCGAGCGCCGACCGCATGGTGGTCTCCCCCGATGTCGGCGGCGTCGTGCGCGCCCGCGCCATCGCCAAGCGGATCGATTGCCCGCTCGCCATCGTCGACAAGCGCCGCGAGCGCCCCGGCGAATCCGAGGTGATGAACATCATCGGCGAGGTCGAGGGCCGCTCCTGCATCCTGGTCGACGACATCGTCGATTCCGGCGGCACCCTGGTCAACGCCGCCGAGGCCCTGCTCAATGCCGGCGCCCGGGACGTCTCGGCCTACATCACCCACGGCGTGCTGTCCGGCGGCGCGGTCTCGCGCATCGCCGCCTCGCGGATGAAGGAGCTGGTGATCACCGATTCGATCCAGCCGACCCAGGCCGTCAAGCTCGCCCGCAACATCCGGGTGGCGACGATCGCGCCGCTGCTCGGCGAGGCGATCGGCCGGACCGCCACCGAGGCCAGCGTCTCGAGCCTGTTCGACTGACCGCGCCGTCTCTGCGCAGGGACGCGCGCCACCCCGTCGGCGCGATGGGCAACCGGCGCAGCATTCGTCGCAGTGCCGGCGACGGATTTCGGCGCTACCTCCCGGTGCGGACGCATCGCCGATCCGGGAGGGCGGGCACTGGGTCGGACGACACTCATCGGCATCCACGGGCTCGCCAACAAGCCACCCCGGGATGAGAAGGCCGCCTGGTGGCGCGCGGCGATCCTGGAAGGCCTCGCCCGCAACCGCGGCGCCGCGCCGCCCGAGGTGCCGTTCACCTTCGTGTACTGGGCGGACCTGCGCTACCCCGAGCCCCTGGTCGGCGGGCGCAACCGCGAGCCCTACAGCCCCGATCCCGGCACCGGCCCGTTCCCCTCCCCGGCGAACGATCCCGACCAGGCGGCGCCGACGCTCACCGACCGGATCTATCGCGGCCTCTCGCACCTGCAGGAAGCTACCGGGCTCACCCCGGTCGACGACCTGATCCTGGAGCACCGCCTCGACGACCTCTGGGGCTATCACGCGGACGCGGCGTTCCGCGCCGCCGCCCGCGCGCGCCTGCTGGAGGCCCTGACGGAGGCAACGGATCGCGACGTGCTGATCGCCGCGCATTCGATGGGCGGGCTGATCGCCTACGACGTGCTCCGGGCCGCCGAGCGGGACGGAACCGCCCTGCCCCGCTGCACCCTGGTCACCCTCGGCTCGCCGCTGGCGCTCGCCGAGCTGAAGCTGACGCTCGCCGCCGAGCACGGCGACCTGCGCGTGCCCGAAGCGGTCACGGCCTGGACCAACCTGATGGACCGGCAGGACATCGCCACGGTGGGCGACGACCTCGCCGCGATCTACCCGCCCAACGCCGCCGGGGTGCGGGTCCGGGACGTGCCGGTGATCAACGCCTACCGGCGGCCGGACGGCACCGAGAACCGGCACAAATCCTACGGCTACCTGCGCACCCCGGAATTCTCGGAGGCCGTGGCAGCGTTTCTGGCGGCCGAGGCCTGAGACGGCCCCGGCCCCCGACAGGCCGCCGTCAGAGCCGGCCCGGCACGGCCTCGCGCAGGACCCGCTCCGCGGCGGCGTCCTCGATCTTGTTGATCAGCCGGCTCGCCTCGTGCTCGTCGCGCAGGGTCTTGGCGAGGGTGAAGGTCGTGCCGGTGAGGAAGAGCGCCGCCATGGCAAGGTAGCCCTTGATCCAGATATCGGCGGGCAGGAAGAAGATCCCGATCGCCAGCATCGCGGCGGCGGCGGTGAAGCTCACCAGCGTGAAGGTCTTCCAGGCGGCGGTGTGGGGCATCTGCGGCATCATCGGTCGTGCTCCTGTGGCTGGGGTGGCGAACGGGGTGGGTCAGGCCTGGGCCCGGAGGCGGTCGAGCACCGCCCGCGGATCGGTGCGGGGACGGCCGTAGCCGGCGGCGTCGAGGTCGGCCTCGATCCCGGACGCCGCCTCGGCCTCCAGGCCCGCCAGGGCCTCGGCGGCATCCGCCTCGGCGGCCTGGGCCTCGCGCAGGCGCGCCAGCGTCCGCTCGGCCTCGCCGAGGGCGCCCGCCGACAGGGCCGTGACCCGGCGCCCCTCGAGCCCCGCCCGCCGCAGCGCCTCGGTGGTCCGGGCGGTCTGGAGCCCGCGGTCGAGGTCCCGCAGCCGCTCGCCGCCCTGCCCGACCAGGCGCTTGAGCCGCTCGATCTCAGCGGCGAAGCGGGCGGCGGCGGCTCGCCGGTCGGAGCGCTCATCCTCCAGGGCGGCGATGTGGACCGCCGCCTCGCTGCCGAGATCCTCGCGCCCGTCGGCCAGCGCCCGGCGGGCCCCGTCCGACAGGGTCTCGATCCGGGCGCCGATCGCGTCCAGCGCGCGCGCCTCGGCGGCGTGGTAGGCCAGGGCGACGGCGAGTTCGCGCCGGGCCGTCGCCAGGGCGCCGGCCGCGTCCCGGATCTGCTGGCGCAGGATCGTCACCGCATTGGCATCGTGGAGCGCCTGGGCGTTGTCGGCGATCGCGCCGCGCATCAGGAGGGAGAGGGTCCTCATCACGGTTCACCTCGGGGAGCGGCGCACCGGACCCGGTCCGGAATTGATTGAACGCCGTTCATGAAACACATAAGCACGGCCCGACCGGCTCGGCAAGGTATTTAATGAACGACGTTCAGAAAAAAGTGCGGGGCCGTCCCCGCAAGGGTCAGACCGACCGTCAGGCGGACCGCGAGGCGCTGATCGCGGCCGCGGTGGCGATCCTGGATGCGGGCGGGCCCGGGGCGCTGACCGCGCGGGCGGTCGCCGAGCGGGCCGGCACCGCGGTCGGCTCGGTCTACACCCAGTTCGACAGCCTGGAGCTGCTGCGGCTGGAGGCGAACGCCATCACGATGCGCCGCCTGCGCGACGCCCTGGCGGCGGCGCTGTCCGCCTGCCCGTCCCGGGAGACCGACGCCCGGCTGCTGTGCCTGGCCGACGCCTATCTGGGCTTCGCGGCGCAGAACCATCCCGCCTGGGTGGCGATCTTCGAGCGGCGCACGGTGGAGGCGCCCGCCTCGGTCCAGGCCGATATCGCGGCCCTGTTCGGGATCCTGGAGGGCGTGCTGCGCGACGGCGGCCAGCTCGCCGAGGACGCGATCCCGGTGATGGCCCGGGCGCTCTGGTCGAGCGTCCACGGCATGACCTACCTGGCCGATCTCGGCGGACTCGGGCCCCTCGGGGCGGCGGATGTCCGGCCGATGATCGACGCCCTGGTGCGGGCGGCGGTGCGGGGCTTTTCGGGGACCTGAAATCGTCCCCGCGCCGGGTCTGGTCGAACGATCGGGGCTCCGCCCCGATGCCCCGCCAAAGGGCTGAGCCCTTTGGGAACCCGGTTTCGTCGCCTACGCGGCTTTCACCTCGGCCAGGAACGCCTTGACGGTCTGGTCGAGGTCGTCGGAGCCGCGGGTGAGGTCGCGGGCGGCGGCCAGCACCTGCTCGGAGGCGATCCCGGTCTCGTCGGCGCCCTGGCGGAGGTCGGCGATGCTGCCGGACACCGCCTGGGCCCCGGAGGCGGCGCTCACCACCCCGCGCACGATCTCCTGGATCGCGGCGTTCTGCTCCTCCATGGCGGCCGCGACCCCGACCGCGATGCTGCGCATCTCCTCGATGGTCTGGCCGACCTCGCCGATCGCCGCCACGGCCTGCCGGGTCTCGCCCTGGATCCGGCCGATCTGGGTGGCGATGTCGTCGGTGGCCTTGGCGGTCTGGCTGGCCAGCTCCTTCACCTCCGTGGCGACCACCGCGAAGCCGCGGCCGGCCTCGCCGGCGCGTGCGGCTTCGATGGTGGCGTTGAGCGCCAGCAGGTTGGTCTGCGCCGCGATGCCGGAGATGAGGGCGACCACGTCGCCGATCCGCTCGGTGCCGTCGGCGAGCGCCCGCACGGTCGTCTCGCCCTGGCGGGCGGTCTCGGCCGCCCGGCCGGCGATCTCCGAGGTGCGGTGCACCTGCCCGGCGATCTCCTGGACCGAGGCCGACATCTCCTCGGTGGCCGCCGCCGCGGTCTGGACGTCGGCCGAGGTCCCGGCCGCCTGGGCGGTCACCGCGCCCGAACGCTCGGTGCCGCGCGCGGCCGTGGCGGTCATCGCCTGGGCGGTGACTTCGAGCTCGGACGCCGCCGCCGCGAGGCCCCGGCTCAGCGCGCCCGCCCGGGTCTCGAACGCCCGGGTCAGGCGGTCGAGGGAAGCGGCGCGGCGGGCGGCGCCCTCGGCATCGCCGGCGGCGCGGGTATCCGCCTCGGCCTTGGCGATCAGCGCGTCCTTGAACACCTGCACGGCGCCCGCCATCGTGCCGATCTCGTCGCTGCGCCCGCGCTCGGGCACCGCGGCGGCGGTGTCGCCCGCCGCGAGGCGGTGCATGGCCTGGTTCAGGGCCAGGAGCGGTCGCGTCACCCGGCGGCCGATCAGCGCCGCCAGCAGGGCGATCAGGGCGATCACCACCAGCATCCCGGCCGCCGCCCGCCAGGCCGCGTTCCACAGGATCGCGGCGGTGTCGTCGGCATAGATGCCGGTGCCGATCACCCAGCCCCAGGGGGCAAAGCCGCGGACGTAGGACAGCTTCGGGACCGGTGCGTCGGACCCAGCCTTGGGCCAGTAATAATCGACGAAGCCCTGGCCCTTCTGCTTGGCGAGGTCGACGAAGTCTCGGAACAGGTACTTGCCCGTCGGATCCTGCACCCCGGCGAGGTCCTTGCCCTCGAGCTCGGGCTTCATCGGATGCGCCACCATGCGGGGCTGCATGTCGTTGATCCAGAAGTATTCCTGGTCGTCGTAGCGCAGGGTCTTCACGGCCCGGATCGCGGCCCCCTGGGCGTCGGCCCGCGACAGCCGCCCGGCCCGCTCCTCGCCCTCGAAATAGGCCGCCACGCCGTAGGCCACGTCCGTCAGGTTGCGGGTCTTGGCCATGCGGCCCTGCTCGACCTGCGATTTCAGGTTGAGCAGGCCGATGCCCGAGACCACGGCGACGCCGACCAGTGCGGTAGCCGTAATCGTGTGGAGCTTCGCTCCGATGCCGATTTTCATGAGCCCGCCCCCGGACGACAAGAATAGGAGCGGCAAGTTTACAGCTTCCGCGTTAGCGCGCCGTGAAGACTGGTCGAGGCCTTGCGCGGATCGAGATGACGCTGTCCACTCGCGGCCGACGAAAGCCAGGACCGGACGAGATGCCGGCGGGCCAAGGGAGGAACGACATGATGTGCACGCCGCGGGCAGACGCGATTCTGAAGGTTTGTCGCCGCCTCGTCCGGGCGGGACCGGCCGCCCTCGTGCTGGCGGGGCTGGCGATGGCCGCCCCGGCCCGGGCCGACGACGCCAAGGTCCGGATCAGCCGGCAGCCCGGCTTCGTCTACCTGCCGGCGGTGCTCGCCGAGCAGCACAAGCTGATCGAGAAGCAGGCCAAGGCGGCCGGCCTCGGTGACGTCACGGTGGAGTGGGTGAACCTGACCAGCGGGGCGGCCGGCAACGACGCGCTCCTGTCGGGCAATATCGACATCGTCGACAGCGGCTCCACCAACATGCTGCTGCTCAACGACCGGACCCGCGGCGACGTGAAGGGCCTGTGCGGCGTCGGCAGCACGCCGATGCTGCTGCTCACCCGCAACCCGGCCGTGAAGACGCTCGGCGACTTCTCCGGCAAGGACAAGATCGCCCTGCCCTCCGTGAAGGTCTCGACCCAGGCGGTGCTGCTCCAGATCGCCGCCAGGAAGGCGTTCGGGCCCGAGAACGCCACCAAGCTCGACCCGCTCACCGTCCAGCTCGGCCATCCCGACGCGGTGGCGGCGCTCGCCAGCCCGCAGAACGAGGTCAACAGCCACTTCTCGCTGCCGCCGTTCCAGCAGCGCGAGCTGCAGGACCCGGCGATCCACGCGGTGCTCAATTCCTACGAGCTGGTCGGCGAGCCGGTGAGCAACGCGATCTTCTACGCCCGCACCGGCTGGTTCAACCGCAACCCCAAACTCGCCGCCGCCATCGTGGCCGCCATCGACGAGGCGAATGCCGAGATCGCCAAGGACCCGCTCCAGGCCGCCAAGGACTACGTCACCGCCACCAACGACAAGACGCCCCCCGAGACGCTGGTGGCGATCATGAAGGAGCCGGGCACGACCTTCTCCACCACCCCGTACGGGATCATGCTCCAGGCCCGGCACTTCTACGCGATGAAGACCATCAAGGCCGAGCCGAAGGACTGGAAGGACACGTTCTTCCCGATCGTGCACGGGCTGCCGGGGAAGTAGGGGCGTCGGTCTTCCCGCGCGGACGTTGTTGCCTGTTCCGGGCCGCGTTATATTGGGAAGTGGGATCGGCGGGGGCTACCGCCGATCCCTGGCATTCACCTGCTAAGGTGTAGCCAAGCCCAGAGAGGAATGGCGAGGCGGAGGCGGAAGCTCCACTCGCCATTCGCTTTTCTGGACCATGCCAGAGAGAGAACCATTCTCTGCACTCCCGGCCGCAACCGGCCGCGTGCGGCCTTCGCGGGTGAGTCGGTCACGCTCACATTCCGTTTGTAGCCGGGCCTACAGCCTCGGTTAATCGGCGCTCGGCCTCCCGAACCGCCGAACCCGCGATTGCGCCCCACCCCGGGCGGCCCTATAGTGAGCCATCCCCATTTCGATAGCGTGAGACGGGACTTCCGGATCTGCATCCGGAGCCCGCGGCCCGGTGCCCGGCCCCCGTCCCGCCAGGCCGGAGCACGAGAGCACATGTCCCAGGGTCCGCTGATGCCGAAGGCGACCGCCGTCTGGCTGGTCGAGAACACCTCCCTGGCCTTCGAGCAGATCGCCGACTTCTGCAAGCTGCACCCGCTCGAGGTGAAGGGCATCGCCGACGGCGAGGTCGCGGCCGGCATCAAGGGGCTCGATCCGGTCTCCACCGGCCAGCTCACCCGCGACGAGATCGAGAAGGCCCAGAAGGCGCCGCACTACAAGCTCAAGCCGGCCGTCTCGAAGGTGAAGCTGCCGGAGGTGAAGCGCACCACCAAGGGCCCGCGCTACACGCCGCTGTCCCGTCGCCAGGACCGGCCCAACGCCATCCTGTGGCTGCTGCGCAACCACCCCGAGCTGAAGGATTCGCAGATCATCCGCCTGGTGGGGACCACCAAGTCGACGATCCAGCAGATCCGCGAGCGCACCCACTGGAATTCCGGCTCGCTCCAGCCGATGGATCCGGTGACCCTGGGCCTGACCACCCAGATCAACCTCGACTTCGAGGTCCAGCGCGCGGCGGCCGACCGCCCGGCCGCCCTGGCCGCCGAATCCGGCGCCTCGCTCCTGCCCACCGAGGTCTCGACGGCGCCCGAGCCCGAGGAGACGGCCGAGCATGGCGGCCGCGAGGAGCGCATCGACGCCGATTCGGTCTTCGCCAAGCTCAAGGGCCGGCACCAGGACGAGGACGACGAGGACTAGGATCGGAGACGCCGTCGCGGCGCGTCGAGCCCGGCTCAGCGTGCCGCGTCGAACGCCGCCAGGAAGGCCGTCAGGTTCTCCGGCAGGGCCGGGCAGAGGTAGCCGCCCTCCTGGACGAGCGCGGTGGGCAGCCCGGCCCGCGCGATCCGCTGGGCCGCGGCGGCGAAGCCCGCTTGGGTCACCGTGAGCACGCCGATCGGGTCGTCCGCGGCGGCGTCGAGGCCCAGAGCCACCACCAGCCCCCGGGGCTTGAGCGCCGCGATCGCGGCGAGCCCGGCCTCCACGGCCGCGAGCCACGGGCCGTCGCCGGAGCCCGGCGGCAGCGGCAGGTTGCGGTTGAGGCCGGCGCCCGCCCCGGCCCCGGTCTCGTCGGCATAGCCGGCATAGAACGGGAAGTAGTCCGACGGGTCGGCGTGGACCGAGACCGTGAGCACGTCCCCGCTGGCGTAGAAGATGCCCTGCGTGCCGTTGCCGTGATGCACGTCGATGTCGAGGATCGCCACGGGGCCGCCGGCAGAGGCCAGCATCCGCCGCGCCGCGATCCCGCTGTTGTTGAGGAAGCAGAAGCCGCCCGCCGAATCCGCGTAGGCGTGATGGCCGGGCGGCCGGCACAGGGCATAGGCGTGGCCGGCCTCCAGAGCGGCGTCGGCGGCCGCGACGGCGCATTGCGCCGCGCCGTAGACCGCCGCCCAGGTGCCGGCCCGGATCGGGGTCGAGGTGTCGGCGGTGTAAAGGCCGACGCGCCCGAGCAGGCTGGCGGGCGTCCGGTGCATCTGCGGCCGGGCGAAGCTGCCGGTGAGGATCTCGTCGGCGAGGCCCGGGATCTCCGCCCGGCGGGTCCAGGCCTCGGCCAGGAACGCGACGTAGCCGGCATCGTGCACCGCCTGGATCGGGTCGAGGCCGTGATCGGCGGGCTCCGCGAGGGCGTGGCCGCCGTCCCGGGCCGCCGCGTGCAGGATGGCGTAGCGGGAGGCCTGCTCGGGATGCGGGATCGGCGTGCCCCGCCGCAGGTACAGTTCGGGATCGTGCCGGGCGGAGGCGGCGGTGTGGAAGACGCGCATGGCCGCAGGTTAGGCGCCCCGGCCCCGCGCGTCACCCGCCTTCGGATCGCGGCTTGAAGTCCGGGTTCCCAAAGGGCTGGACCCGCAAAATCTCTCGGACCTTTGAATCCGAGGTTTCCCCGGATGAGCCCTGTGCAGCGACCGCGCCCGCGCTCTCACCCGTGGCGCCGGAGGGCGGGGGCTTCCTCCCGGGCGGGGCGGGGGTTGGGGCTGTCGGCGAACCGGCCCGCGAGGACGGGCGTCTCGGAGGCGATCTCGCGCAGCAGGGTCGGCACCCGAGCCCAGGGCTCGGTGACGGCGTGGGCGCCCCGCCGGCCGGCGGCCCGCTCCTGGCCGCCGGCCACGCGGATGTCCGGCCAGCGCGCGCAGAAGGCCTCGACGCAGGCCGGATCGAAATGGCGGCCGCTATCGGCCCGGATGCAGTCCAGGGCCGCCTCGAACGGCATCGCCTCCTTGTAGGGCCGCTGCGTGGTCAGGGCGTCGAACACGTCCGCCACCGCGACGATCCGGGCGGAGAGCGGGATCTGGGGGCCGGCGAGGCCCTTCGGATAGCCGCTCCCGTCCCATTTCTCGTGATGCGCCTCGGCGATCTCGGCGGCCAGTCGGATCAGCTCGGAGGTGCTGCCGCCCAGGATGCGCTGGCCGATGGTCGCGTGCGTCTTGATCAGGGCGAACTCGTCCGGGTCGAGCCGGCCGGGCTTCAGCAGGATGCCGTCCGGGATCGCCACCTTGCCGACATCGTGCAGCGGCGCGGCGAGGTACAGGTTGCGGCAGACCTCCGCCGGCAGGCCGAGCGCCTCGGCCACGATCTGGCTGTAGCGGGCCACCCGCCAGGTGTGGTCGCCGGTGTCGTTGTCGCGGTACTCGACCGCCAGCGACAGGCGGAAGATGATCTCCTCCTCCCGCTCGCGCATGTGCCGCAGGGCGGCCTCGACCTCGCCGTCGAGCCAGGCGGCCTGCTCGGCCAGCCGCCGCACCGCCTTGGCGAGGCGGATCAGGTTGCGCAGCCGCACGGTCTGCTCGACGCCCCGCATGGACTTGTCGAGGAAGTCGGTCGCCCCCGCTTCCAGGGCGGCGAGCCGCACCGCGTCGGAGATGTCGCTGGTGACCATCGCGATGGGCACCTGGGCGTAATGCGGGATGGTGCGCATCTGCTGGATGAACGCGATCCCGTCCATCGTGGGCATGTGGTAATCGACCAGCACGAGATCGAAGGCGCGCATCTGCGCCTCGACGAGGGCCGCGGCCGGGTCGGCATAGTCGGTGACGCTGACGTCGGGCTTGGCCTCCAGCATCTGCCGCAGCCGCAGGCGCATGGTCGCGCTGTCGTCAACCAGGAGCGCGTCCATCATGGCGTGTCGTCTCGCTCCGCGGGCCCGTGCCCGGCGCGGGAAGGGCAGAGGGTCGAGGCTGCGCCGGACGCCGGACCCGCGATCACGCGAGCCTGCGGGCGCCGGCAGCGGCGGGGGTCCGAGGACGGATCCAGAGGGCTGAGAGCGGTCATGGTCCGATCCGGTGACGATCGCGGGTGAAGTTGCCGTCCTCGATGTGGAAGGTCTCGCCGGCTATGCGATACATTTGGAATATTGCACGTTAAAGGGGAGTAAATGATCTCCGGCTCGCCTGTGGGGATGTTTTTCACTATACGCTAGATATATAGATCGTATTGTTCGGCAGAAATGTCATGAATTCCCGGTAAAACTTGTATGTCCGGATCATGGTTGTGCGATTACGGATGATATCGATCGGCTATTAAGGTGTTTGAACTTCGATATTGACGTTGCCGGCTCGGCGCCGTCGCCGTCGCCTGCCGTGCTGCGGGTCCGCTCCGCACGCCGCGCCTGCCGCAGGGCGCTGACAGGCCGGCCGGGCGGCGATACCGTCCCGCACTGTCGCCGCGAGACGGATGGTCCGGGCGATGCGATGCCCGGGAGAGGCCTCCGGCGATGATGCGGTTCGATCTCGTCGATCTCGGCCTGTTCCGGCACGTGGTCGAGGCCGGCTCGATCACCCACGGGGCCGCGCGGGCGAACCTCGCCCTGGCGGCGGCCTCGACGCGGATCCGGCTGATGGAGGACTCCCTCGGCGCCGCCCTCCTGACCCGGGGGCGGCAGGGCGTCAGCCCGACCCCGGCCGGGCGCACGCTCCTGGCCCATGCCCGGGAGGTGCTGGCGGGCGTCGAGCGCCTGCGCGAGGAGATGGCGGTGTTCTCGGGCGGCGCGGTCGGGCAGATCCGGGTCCTGGCGAACACCAACGCGCTGACCGAGTTCCTGCCCGACGCGCTCTCGGCCTTCCTGGCCACCCATCCCGGGATCGGGGTCGAGATCGAGGAGCGCACCTCCGAGGAGATCGTCGGGCTGGTGGCCGAGGGCGCGGCCGATCTCGGCATCCTGTCGGGCACGGTCGATACCGGCTCGCTCCAGACCTTCCCGTTCCGGGAGGACCGGTTCGTGCTGGTGGCGGCCCGGGACCACCCCCTGGCGGCGCGCGCCGACATCGCCTTCGCCGAGGTGCTCGGCCACGACCTCGTCGGCCTCGACCGGCGCAGCGCGATCAGCCGGTTCCTGGTCGCCCAGGCGGTGCGGGAGGGGCGGCCGATGCGCCTGCGGGTGCAGCTGCGCGGCTTCGACGCCGTCTGCCGCCTGGTCGAGGCCCGGGTCGGGCTCGCGGTGCTGCCCGAGAGCGCGGCCGCGCGCGCAGCGCAGGGCCTCGCCATCGCGGTGGTGCCCCTCTCCGATGCCTGGGCGCGGCGCGACCTGACCCTGTGCCTGCGCGACCTCGACGGCCTGCCGCCGTTCATGCGCGCCTTCGTGGCGCAGCTGCGCGCGTAAGCGCAGGGCAGATCGGAGGCGGCCGAGAGATCGGCATAAGGTGGGGGACTTCAATCAGAAGATGAGGTCGCCCGCGGTTGCCGACGCGGTCATGTAGATCTCCGTCTCCGGGCGCTGGAAAATTACGTACGTGCTTTACGGAAACCATGATCGCTGGCATGTCTGCGTTTTCGCGCGTTGAGATCCTGACGTCGCGGACGGGACAACTTCACAGATGATAGCGATGGGCAGCGGGGCGGACAGCTACGACGTGGCCGTGATCGGGGCCGGGCTGGCCGGGAGCTGCCTGGCCGGGGCGCTCGCCCGCGCCGGGACCCGGGTCGCGCTGATCGACGCCCAGGCCGAACGCGGCGCGGCGCGCCGGGATTTCCGGGCGGAGAAATTCGGGGCCGACCAGATGGCCCTGTTCGAGGGCCTCGGGTTCGGCCGGGCGCTCGCCGCCTGCACGACGGCGACCGAGGAGGTCGCGGTGGTCCGCTACGGACGCCTCGCCTACCGGGAGGCCGCCCGCGAATGGGGCGCGCATTACCCGGTCCTGGTCGGGGCCGCCCGGGCCGCCCTGCCCGACGGGCTGCTGGTGCCCGGCCGGGTCGCCGATCTCGAGCTCGGACCCGAGCGCCAGGCGCTCACCTTGAGCGACGGGCGCCGGATCGAGGCACGCCTCGTCGTGCTCGCCACCGGTCTCGGCCACGCGCTGCTCGCCAAGGCCGGCATCGCCAAGCGGGCGCTGAGCCCGCGCCACTCCCTGGCGGTCGGCTTCGACATGGCAGCGCCCCGGGGCGACTTCCCGTTCCCGGCCATGACCTACTTCGCCGAAGGGTTCGGCGCGCGCGACGCCTACCTGACCCTGTTCCCGATCGGGGACGTGATGCGGGCGAACCTGTTCTGCTACCGCGACCCCGGCGAGCCCTGGGTCGCGTCCCTGCGCCGGGACCCGGAGGCGACCCTGCGGGCGATGATGCCTCGTCTGGCGCAGCATTGCCCGGACCTGTCCGTGGCCGGGCCCCTCGAAATCCGGCCGATCGACCTCGCCCGGGCCGAGGGGGTGGAGCGGGACGGGCTGGTGCTGATCGGCGACGCCTTCCAGACCGCCTGCCCGATCCCCGGCACCGGGATCGGCAAGCTGCTGACCGATGCCGACCGGCTCGCCCGGGTCCATGTGCCGGCCTGGCTCGCCAGCCCCGGCATGGGCCGCGAGAAGATCGCGGCCTTCTATGCCGACCCGATCAAGCAGGCCTGCGACGCGCGCAGCCTGCGCGCCAGCGTCTACGCCCGCGGCCTCGCCGTGGAGACGGGCGCGCTCTGGCGGGCCCGGCGCCTGCGCAACCGGCTCGCCCGCACGGCGATCCGCATGGCGAAGGACGGACCCAGGGCCGCCGCGGCTCTGGCGCCCGGCCTCCTGCCGATCGGACTGTAACCGGCTTCGTCAGGGCTGCGCCCTGACAACCCGCCGAAGGGCTCGCCCTTCGGAAACCCGATCCCGCGCCCCGGCTCTTCGTCGTGGCGCGGCCATGGGGTAGCGTCGCGCTGATTCCGCCGGGGGGCGGAGGAGGGTTGCGCATGCCGATCGAGACCGTGGACGCCGCCGGGAGCCGCAGGGGCGCCGAACTGCTGCTGGATGTGCTGCGCTCGGAGGGCGTGCGCTACATCTTCGGCAATCCCGGCACCACCGAATTACCGCTGATCGACGCGCTCACCGAGGCGCAGGACATCGGCTACATCCTCGCCCTGCAGGAGGCGACCGTGGTGGCGATGGCCGACGGCTACGCGCAGGGCGCGCGCCGGCCGGCCTTCCTCAACCTGCACACCGCCGGCGGCCTCGGCCACGGGATGGGCGCCCTGTGGAACTCGCAGGTCAGCGGCACGCCGCTGGTGGTCACGGCCGGCCAGCAGGACCTGCGCCACGCCCTCTCCGACCCGCTGCTGATGGGCGACCTCGTCGCCATCGCCGACCCGGTGGTGAAGTGGGCGCGCGAGGTCACAAGCCCGGACCAGATCCCGGTGCTCCTGCGCCGCGCCTTCCACGATTGCGCCGCCGCCCCGTCCGGCCCGGTCTTCCTGTCCCTGCCGATGGACGTCATGGAGGCGAAGACCGCCGTGCCGGCGGGCGAGACCTCGACCATCGACCAGCGGGCGGTGGCGGGCTCCCTCGACAAGCTGGCCGAGAAGCTCGCCGCCATCGCGCCCGGCCGCCTGGCCCTGATCGCCGGCGACGAGATCGACGCCTCAGACGCCTCCGCCCAGGCGGTGGCGCTGGCCGACCTGCTGTCGGCGCCGGTCTACGGCTCGTCCTGGCCGGCCCACATCCCCTTCCCCACCGCCCACCCGCTCTGGGCCGGCAACCTGCCGACCCGGGCCGACGCCATCGCCGACATCCTCGGGCGCTACGACGCGGTCTTCGCGCTGGGCGGCAAGTCGCTGATCACCGTGCTCTACTCGGAGGTCTCGGCGGTGCCGCCGGGGACGCAGGTGTTCCAGCTCTCGGCCGACGTCCGCGACCTCGGGCGCACCTACGCCACCAGCCTGTCGACGGTGGGCGACATCCGCGCCTCCCTGGACGCGCTGCTGCCGCTGCTGGCCCCCCGCGTGGCCGATCGCGCCGCCGCCTTCGCGGAGCTGCGGACGCAGGCGGAGACGGCCCGGACCGAGCGGCGGGCCAAGCTCGCCGCCGCGGCCGACGCCGCCTTCGAGGATCCGGTGATCGCGCCGCTGGTCGCGGCCCGCGAGGTGGCCCGGGCGGTGGGGGCCGAGACGACGATCATCGACGAGGCGCCCGCGACGCTGACCCATCTGCGGACCTTCCTCGACAGCGCCTCCACCCACCAATACGCGGCGATGCGCGGCGGCGTGCTCGGCTGGGGCATGCCGGCGGCGGTCGGCTTTTCGCTGGGCATCGACCGGGCGCCGGTGGTCTGCGTCGTCGGCGACGGGGCCGCGATGTACTCGCCCCAGGCGCTCTGGACCGCCGCGCACGAGAAGCTGCCGGTCACCTTCGTGGTGATCAACAATGCCGAGTACAACATCCTGAAGAATTTCATGAAAGGCCAGGCGCACTACGCCTCGGTGCGGGCCAACCGCTTCATCGCCATGGATCTCACCGACCCGCGGGTCGACTACCTGGCGCTCGCCACCTCCATGGGGGTGCCGTCCCGGCGGGTGACCCGGGCCGCCGACATCGCCCCGGCGATCGAGGCCGGGATCCGGTCCGGCGGTGCCAACCTCGTGGAGGTCGTGGTCCGGGCGAGCTGACCCGGGGCGTCGCCGAAGGCCGCCGCGTCCGTCCGTCACCACAGGCGAGGCCCGGCCTGGGCGGGCCGGGCTTCACCGGACCACGCAGTCCCGCGCGAGCCCGGCCGTGTGATTCCTCGCGGTGCCCGATGCGTCCACCGCCGGAAAGGGGCGAGACAACGCTTCGACGCGGCAGCCGCGCCGCTTGGCGACGAGGCTGGCGGGCGATCGCCGCGCCATCTCTCCTGCGGGCCGGCCTCGCTTCAGGCGCGCCGCCACAGGCCCGACAGGCTTCGCCAGGCCGGCGCCAGGACGACGCTCGTCAGCGGGATCAGCAGACCGCCGACCACCAGCCCGATCAGGCCCGACGCCATCGCGGTGACCAGCCACGCGACCAAGCCCTTGGCAAACGGGACGTAGGAGGCCGCGCTCACGGCGGCCTCGTGCGACACGTGTGCCGGCCCCGACAGGCCGTACGTTTCCAGCCCGTGCATCAGGATCCCGCCGCCGACCCAGATCATCGCGGCCGTTCCGACGATGGCCAGGAGCTTGAGCAGGATCGGCATGCTTCTGACCACGCCGCGCCCGAGACCGCGGATGAGGGTTCCGAGCGGCGGCCCCGCTTGGCTGCGGGCGAGCGCGAGGCCCGCATCGTCGGCCTTCACGATGAGCGCGACCGCGCCGTAGACGCCCGCGGTGATGCCCAGGGCGACGATGGCGAGCACAGCCGCCCGCATCCAGAAGCTGCCCTCCGGCAAGGCGGCCAGGGTGATGGCCATGATCTCGGCCGACAGGATGAAGTCGGTCTTGATGGCACTCGCGACGCGGCTGTCTTCCCGGGCCTGATCGCTCCCTGTGTCGCCCTGGCCCTCCGCCGCATGCCCGTGCGCGCGATGGGGAAAGAGGGCCTCGTAGACCTTCTCGGCGCCCTCGTAGCAGAGGTAGGCGCCGCCCAGCATCAGGAGCGGGGTGATCGCCCAGGGCGCGAAGGCGCTGAGTGCCAGCGCGCCCGGCAACAGGAACAGGAGCTTGTTCTTCAGCGATCCCAGGGCGATCTTGCCGACGATCGGCAGCTCGCGCGCCGCCGCGAAGCCGACGACGTAGCGCGGCGTGACCGCGGCATCGTCGATGACGACGCCGGCCGCCTTCGTTCCCGCCTTGGCGGCTTGACCCGCGACGTCGTCGAGGGACGCGGCGGCCCCCCTGACCATGAACGCGACATCGTCCAGGAGGGCGATCAATCCAACGCTCACAGGTCGTTCCTCGTCCACGGTAAGTCCGCCAGACAGACGATCCGCGACCGAATTTGATCCCTCGCGGACGATCGCGGCGGCGGTACAGCCGGAATCGTCCGCCCGGATGGGCGCGATGCCCGCGCGGAAAGGCTCACTCCAGCCCCGGGACCGGCAGGCCGAACGCGGCGGCCAGCAGCACCATGTTGAGGCCGAGCACGACGGCCGCCCCGGCCACGGAGGCGATCTGGGTGAGCGGGCCGTTGGCGAAGGCCCCCATCACGCTGCGGCGGCGGGTGAACACGACCAGCGCCACCATCGGCACCGGGAGGGCGAGCGACAGCACCACCTGGGACAGAACCAGCGCCCGGGTCGGGTCGACGCCGATCGCCACCACCACGAAGGCCGGCAGCATGGTCACCAGCCGGCGGACGATGAGCGGGATGCGCCAGCCGGTGAAGCCCTGCATCACCATCTGCCCGGCGAGCGTCCCCACCACCGAGGAGGAGATCCCCGAGGCGAGCAGCGACACCAGGAAGGCGGCCCCGGCCGCCGGCCCGAGCAGCGGCGTCAGGGTGCGGTAGGCCTGCTCGATCTCGGCGACCTCGCTGTGGCCGGCATGGAAGGCCGCCGCCGCCATGATCACCATCGCCATGTTGACCAGGCCGGCGAGCAGCAGCGCCACCACCACCTCGCGGTTCGAGTAGCGCACCAGCAGGCGCCGGTCGGCGTCGGTCCGGGGGCTGCCCCGCCCCTGGGTCAGCCCCGAATGCAGGAACAGCGCGTGCGGCATCACGGTGGCGCCGATGATCCCGACCGCGATGGTCAGGGCCTGGGCGTCCGGGATCCTCGGGGTGACGAGGCCCTTGGCGGCGTCCGCCCAATCCACCGGGGCGATCACGAGCTCGACCGCGTAGCAGAGGCCGATCGTGCCGACCATGACGCCGATCGCGATCTCCAGGGGCCGGAAGCCCTCGTGCTCCAGGAGCAGGATCGCGTAGGTGACGATGGCGGTGATCGCCATGCCGGCCATCAGCGGCATGCCGGTGAGCAGCGACAGACCGATCGCGCCGCCGAGGAATTCCGCGAGGTCGGTGGCCATGGCGGCGACCTCGCTGATGCTCCAGAGGCCGAGCCGCACCGGCAACGGCGTCGCGTCGCGGCAATGCTCGGCGAGGTTCTTGCCCGTGACGATCCCGAGCTTGGCCGAGAGCGCCTGGAACAGCATCGCGGTGAAGTTGGCGAGCAGCACCACCCAGAGCAGGCCGTAGCCGTAGCGCGCGCCGGCCTGGATGTTGGTGGCGAAGTTGCCGGGGTCCATGTAGGCGATCGACGCCGTCACGGCGGGACCCACGAACAGCAGGAACCGGCCGCGCCCGCCCGACCGCCCGTCGAGCGTGTCGCGGATCGCCTGCTCCGTGCGCCGGCTCATCCTGCCGAGCGCGGGGCCATCCGGTGCCGTTCCCTCAGGCGCAGATCCCTTGGGAGCAGGTCCCTGGGGCGCAGATCCCCGGGGCATCTGGCCCCCCGGGACCGTCGCCGCGTCCGGCGTTGCCATGCCTCACCCTTTTCTCAAAGATATAGCTTGGGCTATATTCAGGGGATCGGCCGCGGGTTTCAAGGGGGCATTTATGGGGGGCCGCGATCGCGTCGCGGGACTCCCCTCTCCGGGGCGGACTTTGCTAGACAGGGGTCGGGCGGCGCCGGGGGGCGGCGAGAGGGAGAGCCGATGCAGGAACCGTCCGAGCCGATTGCCCCCGAGACCGTGCTGGTCGATCCCGAGCGGCATGTGGAGAGCTTCCGCCAGGCCCGCGAGGCGCGGCGCTCCGAACTCGTCGAGGATTACGTCGAGCTGATCGACGATCTGATCGGCGACGGCGGCGAGGCGCGCCAGGTCGATATCGCCGCCCGCCTCGGCGTGGCCCAGCCCACGGTCGCCAAGATGCTCAAGCGGCTGTGCGAGGACGGTTTCGTCCAGCAGCGGCCCTATCGCGGCGTCTTCCTGACCGAGGCCGGCCGCCGGCTCGCCAGCCAGGCGCGCGAGCGCCACCGCATCGTGGAGCGCTTCCTGTGCACCCTCGGGGTCAGCCCCGAGACCGCCCGGCGCGATGCCGAGGGGATCGAGCACCATGTCAGCGCCGAGACCCTGGCGGCGTTCCGCGCCTTCGTGGAAGGGCGGCAGGAGACCTGACCGGCGACCGGGCGCATTGCGTCCGATGCGGGACGGCGTATCTTCCGCGTGATGCGTGCGCCTCGTCCGAAGTCGTCCCTGCCGCCTGTCGGCGGACTCGGTTCCGAGCCCGTCCGAGAACTCGACCGTGTCCGGATTCTGCGGGCGGTCTCGGGCGACGACGACGTGACGGTTCCGGCCGGTACGACCGGTACCGTCGTAGCGATCTATGCGGACGGCGAGGCCTTCGAGGTCGAATTCACGGAGCCGGTCGACACGCTGGCGACGGTCGAGGCCGACACCGTGTGCCTCGTCGAGCGAGCGGTCGTGTGACCGACCCGGACGCTTGGCCGTCCCGCTTTCACGTCGCCCCAGCCAAGGTCTCCGCCTATCTGCTCAATCCGAGCCACCGGGACGGCGCCGCGAAGTGCCGGTTCCTCGCCGCGTTCGGATTTACGCCGGGTGATCCGGACGCCCTGATCGATGCGTTGCTCGACCCTGCGCGGCAGCCGCATTTCCGTGGGTTCGTGCCCGGATATCGGGCCACCAAGCTTTACTTCGAGGGCCCCCTGGCCGCCCGCGGTGGCTTGGATCCGCAGGTCAGAACCGTCTGGCAGGTCGATGATGCCGATCCGTCCCGGACAGCACGGTTCATAACCCTCAAGCCGCTTCCGCGGCCCCGGCCCTGACCGTCGGCCACTCACACCGTCGGCGCCGCCACCTTCTGGCGCAGTCCCAGGATCACCGCGCGCAGCATCTCGGCGCCCGCCTCACCGGGATCCGGCAGGGTGCCGGAGCGGGAGGCGTAGATCCGCTCGTGCACGAAGGCGAGCTTGGCGATCACCGTGGGGGTCAGCTTGAACGGGTAGAGCGCCGGCTGGCCCATGCTGTGGGACAGGGAGTTGATCGCGTAGGTGAGCGGCAGCCACGCCTCGATCAGCCGGTCGAGGTCCTGGGTGTCGTAGGGGTCGAAATCGATCACCGTGGGCGCCGGCCTGGCGTGGCGCAGGCGCGGGCGCACGTGCAGCTCGAAGGTCGAGGCGGTCTCCACCGTGTCGACGATGTGCAGGTAATGCGCGAAGGTCTCGGCGAAGTCCTCCCAGGGATGGGCGGTGGCGTAGGCCGAGACGTAGGAATCCTCCCAGTCGGCCGGGGCGCCGCGGGCGTAATGGTCCTGCAGGGCCTGGACGTAGTTCAGGCTCTCGTCGCCGAACAGCGCCCGGAACGCGCCCATGGTCGGCCCGTTCATCACCAGCAGGTACCAGAAGTAATGCCCGATCTCGTGCCGGAAATGGCCGAGCAGGGTCCGGTAATGCTCGCCGAACAGGATCCGCCGCCGCTCGCGCTCGACGTCGTCGGCCTCGGCGATGTTCATGGTGATCAGGCCGTTGATATGGCCCGTGAGCACCGGCGTCCCGGCCGAGAACGTCTCGGAGGGATCGACCAGGAAGTCGAAGGCCAGGCCGTCCGTGTACTGGGCCCGGGTCGCCAGCGGCAGTTCGAGGCGCAGCAGCGAGTAGAACAGCCGGCGCTTGGCCGCCTCGATCTGGCGCCAGCGGGTGAGGTTCCAGGATTGCGAGAGGTCCGGCACCACCCGGTTGTGCCGGCAGGCGGTGCAGAAGATGTCGGGGCTGTCCTCCGGCACCAGCCAGTTGCAGGCCCCCGACAGGGCGTTGTTGCAGTAGCGGTAGCGCCGGCCGGGATCCGCGTAGGCGTGGAAGGTCTGGGCGCCGCCCATGGCGGGATGGCTTGAGAGCGCCACGGGCTCCAGGGCCGAGACCTCGTGCACCGCGCAGGCATAGCCCAGCTGCCGCGCGCAGCTCTCGCAGGCGGTCGCCTCGAAGGTGACCGGCTGGTCGCAGGCCTGGCACTGGAAGAGCTTCATCGCGCCGTCCCGGGCCGGCAACCGGCCCACCTTCCGGTCAAACGAGGGCGGCCGGCAAAGTTCCGGCCAAGGTCGGCGGCGATCCCCGGAAGCGGGCGCCGCCGCACGAAAATTGCTTGTGACCCCATCCTTGGCACATAACCACGCGGTGGGGCTTGGCGATCGACCCGCTGCGGCGCCCGGTACCGGCTACGAGACCGCATTCGATCCTTCAGACGGAGCTATCGTGTCGATCAAAGCCGCCCTGCACCACGTCACGCATTACCGCTACGACCGGCCGATCAGCCTCGGCCCACAGGTGGTGCGCCTGCGCCCGGCTCCGCACGCGCGCACCAAGGTGCCGGCCTACGCGCTGACGGTGACGCCCGCCAACCATTTCCTGAACTGGCAGCAGGATCCGAGCGGCAACTGGCTCGCCCGGCTGGTCTTCCCGGAGAAGACCGACGAGCTGAAGATCGAGGTCGACCTCACCGCCGAGATGGCGGTGATCAACCCGTTCGACTTCTTCGTGGAGGATTACGCGCAGACCCGCACCTTCGCGTACGAGCCCGACCTGTCGGAGGAGCTGGCGCCCTACCTGATGCCCGTGGACGCGGACGGGCCGGAGATCGAGGCGCTGCTCGCGCGGCTGCCCGAGGAGACCAGCACGGTCCTGTTCCTGGTGGCGCTCAACGGCATGATCGCCCGCGAGATCGCCTACGGCGTGCGCCTGGAGCCGGGGGTCCAGACGCCGGCCGAGACGCTGCGGCTCAAGAGCGGGTCCTGCCGGGATTCGGCCTGGCTGCTCGTTCAGGTGCTGCGCCGGATCGGGCTCGCGGCCCGGTTCGTCTCCGGCTACCTGATCCAGCTCGTGCCCGACACCACCGCGGTGGACGGCCCGGCCGGCGCGTCGGCCGACTTCACCGACCTGCACGCCTGGGCCGAGGTCTACCTGCCGGGCGCCGGCTGGATCGGCATGGACGCGACCTCCGGGCTGCTCACCGGCGAGGGCCACATCCCGCTCGCCGCGACCCCGCATTACCGCTCGGCCGCGCCGATCTCGGGCGTGGCGGAGCCGGCCGAGACCGAGTTCGGCTTCGAGATGCGGATCACCCGGGTCGCCGAGACGCCGCGGATCACCAAGCCCTATTCCGAGGCGGTCTGGTCGGCCATGGACGCGCTGGGCGAGCGGGTCGACGCCGACCTCGTGGCCCAGGACGTCCGGCTGACCATGGGCGGCGAGCCGACCTTCGTGTCGGTGGACGATTTCGAGGCGCCGGAATGGAACATCGCCGCCGTCGGCCCGACCAAGCGGCGGCTGGCCGACACGCTGATCCGGCGCCTGCGCGACCGCTTCGGCCCGGGCGGCCTGCTGCATTACGGCCAGGGCAAGTGGTACCCCGGCGAGAGCCTGCCCCGCTGGGCCTTCGCCCTGTACTGGCGCAAGGACGGCAAGCCGATCTGGAAGGATCCGGCCCTGATCGCCCCGGAAGCGGGCGAGGGGTCTGAAGGCACCGCCACGATCGCCCAGGCGCAGGCGCTGGCCGACACCCTGGCCCGCCGGCTCGGCTTGTCCGACTACGTCTTCCCGGCCTTCGAGGATGGCGAGCTCTGGGAGAAGAAGGCCGCGGAGCTGCCGGTCAACGTCACGCCGGCCGCCGCCAAGTCCGGCTCGGTGGAGTTCGACGCCCGGATCCGGCGCGTCTACGCCCGCGGCCTCGGCGAGCCGGCGGGCTACGTCCTGCCGCTCGCGAGCCTGCCCACCGGCAAGGACGGCGACGCCGACCGAGTCTGGATCTCGGAGAAATGGGAGTTCCGCCGGGGCCAGGCCTTCCTGGTGCCGGGCGATTCGCCCCTCGGCTTCCGGCTGCCCCTGTCGTCCCTGCCCTACGTGCCGCCCGAGCACTATCCCTATTACCAGCCGCAGGACCCGCTGGAGGCCCGCGGCGCCCTCCCCGACGACCCGACCGCCGGGACTGTCGTGAACGGCGCCGGCATCACCGGCGTCGCGGTGCGCACCGCTCTGGCGATCGAGCCCCGGGACGGGATCGTGCGGGTGTTCATGCCCCCGACCCAGCGCGCCGACGAGTATCTCGAGCTTGCCGCCCATCTCGAGGCGGCCGCCGCCGCGCTGAAGCTGCCGATCCATATCGAGGGCTACGAGCCGCCCTACGATCCGCGCATCGGCCTGATCAAGGTCACCCCCGATCCCGGGGTGATCGAGGTCAACGTCCACCCGGCCGCCTCCTGGCGCGAGGCGGTGGCGATCACCACCGACCTCTACGCCGAGGCCCGGCAGACCCGGCTCGGCGCGGAAAAATTCATGGTCGACGGGCGCCATACCGGCACCGGCGGCGGCAACCACGTGGTCATGGGCGGCGTCACGCCGGACGATTCGCCGTTCCTGCGCCGGCCTGACCTGCTCAAGAGCCTGGTGCTCTACTGGCAGCGCCACCCGGCGCTCTCCTACCTGTTCTCCGGCCTCTATATCGGCCCGACCAGCCAGGCCCCGCGGATGGACGAGGCCCGCCACGACGGGCTCTACGAGCTGGAGATCGCGCTCGCCCAGATCCCGGCCCCCGATGCGCCCAATATCCCGCGCTGGCTGGTCGACCGGGTGTTCCGTAACATCCTGGTGGACGTGACCGGCAACACTCACCGGGCCGAGATCTGCATCGACAAGCTGTACTCGCCGGACGGGCCGACCGGGCGCCTCGGCCTCCTGGAGTTCCGGGCCTTCGAGATGCCGCCGGATGCCCGCATGAGCCTCGCGCAGCAATTGCTGCTGCGGGCCCTGGTGGCGTGGCTGTGGCGGGAGCCGCAGACCGGCGGATGTGTCCGCTGGGGCACGACGCTCCACGATCGGTTCATGCTGCCGCATTTCCTCTGGGCCGACTTCCTCGGGGTGCTGGAGGATCTCGGGGCGGCAGGCTACGCTTTCGACCCGGTCGCGTTCGAGGCGCAGGCCCAGTTCCGTTTCCCGGTCTTCGGCGTGGTCGAGCAGGGCGGGGTCCGGATGGAACTGCGCCAGGCGCTGGAGCCCTGGCACGTGATGGGCGAGGAAGGGACGAGCGGGGGCACCGTGCGCTTCGTCGACAGCTCGGTCGAGCGGCTTCAGGTCAAGGTCGAGGGTTTCGTGCCCGAGCGGCACGTCATCGCCTGCAACGGCCGGCGGCTGCCCATGACCGGCACCGGCCGGGCCGGCGAGGCCGTGGCCGGCCTGCGCTTCAAGGCGTGGCAGCCGGCCTCGTCGCTGCACCCGACGATTCCCGCCCACTCGCCGCTGACCTTCGACATCCTGGACGCCTGGAGCGGGCGCTCGCTCGGCGGCTGCCGCTACCACGTCGCCCATCCGGGCGGCCGCAACTACGAGACCCACCCGGTCAACGCCTACGAGGCGGAGGGGCGCCGCCTCGCCCGCTTCGAGCCGCTGGGCCACACGCCGGGCCGGATCGAGATGCCCCGCGCCGAGGCGAGCGCCGAGTTCCCGCTCACCCTCGACCTGCGCATGCCGGCCCCGACATGACCGGGGTCCGGTGATGGAGGCGGCGCTCGCATCCGGCGCCGCCCGGGCCGAGGCGGTCGAGAGCCCGCGGGAGCGCGTCGCGCGCTGGACCGCGGGCTACCGGCCCGCCCCCGGCCGGCCGGACGAGTTCCTGGGGCCCGACGGTGCCCCGCGCGGGGCGTGGCCGCGCCTGCTCGACCATCTCGGCGCGCTGACCGAACCGGAGATCCTGGCCCGCTTCGTCTCGGCGGAGCGGCACATCCGGGATGCCGGCATCTCCTTCCGCATCTCCGGCGACCAGCGCGAGCATCCCTGGCCGCTCGGCTGCCTGCCCCTGGTGATCGAGGGGGCCGAGTGGCGCGACCTCAGCGCCGGCATCGTCCAGCGCGCCGAGTTGATGGAGGCAATCCTCGCCGATGCCTACGGCGCGGGCCGGCTGGTCGCCGACGGGCTGCTGCCCGCCGCGATCGTGGCCGGGACGCCGGAATTCCTCCATCCCCTGCACGGGGTCGCGCCCCCCGGCGGCCATTACCTGAAGCTCTACGCCGCCGATCTCGGCCGGGGGCCCGACGGGCGCTGGCAGGTTCTGGCCGACCGGACGCAGGCGCCCTCGGGCCTCGGCTGGGCGCTGGAGAACCGCATGGTCCTGGCCCGGACCTTCCCGGACTTCTTCCAGGACCTCCATGTCGAGCGCCTGCCGGCCTTCTTCCAGGCGTTCCGCGAGGGGCTGGCGCTGGGGGCCGAGCGCTCCGACCCGCGCATCTGCCTGCTGACCTCGGGCCCCTACAGCAGCACCTATGTCGAGCAGGCGGCGCTCGCCCGGTATCTCGGCCTGATGCTTGTCGAGGGCGACGACCTCGTCATGCGGGACGGCGCCCTGCACGTGCGCACCGTCTCGGGGCTGAAGCGGGCCGACGCCCTGTGGCGCCGGATCGACGCCGATTATCTCGATCCCCTCGAGCTGAACCCGGCCTCGCGGCTGGGCGTGCCTGGCGTGATCGAGGCCCTGCGCAACGGCTCCCTGGTGATGGCCAACATGCCGGGCTCGGGCCTGGTCGAGTCCGCGGCGCTCGCCCCCTATCTCGACGGCATCGCCCGCCGGCTCCTGGGCGAGCCCCTGCGGCTCGGGCATCCGCGGGCCTGGTGGTGCGGCGACCTCGAAGGCCTGGCCCACGCGCAGGCGAATCTCGACAGCCTGATCCTGCGCCCGGCCGCCACGCCCCAGCGCGGGGCGGGGCGCGACGCGATGCTGGCCCCCCAGGCCCTGGCGGCCGAGCGGGCCCGGGTCGTGGCGGCCCTGCGCGACCGGCCGTTCGACTACGTCGCCCAGGAGGCCGCGCCGCTCTCGACCATGCCCGGCTGGGAGCGCGGCGAGGATGGCGGCCTCGTCCTGGTGCCCCGCCCCTTCGTGGTGCGCGTCTTCGCCGCCCGGACCGCCACGGGCTGGCAGGTGATGCCGGGCGGCTTCTGCCGGGTCTCCGAGCGCGAGGATGTCGACCCGATCGAGATGCGGCTCGGCATCCGCTCGGCCGACCTGTGGGTGCTGTCCGAGAGCCCGGTCGAGGCGCCGCTGATCGGCTCCCATGCGGCCCCGCGGGTGCGGCGGGTGGGCGGCCACCTGCCCTCCCGGGCCGCCGACGGCCTGTTCTGGCTCGGCCGCTACCTCGAGCGCACCGAGGCGGTGATCCGGCTGGTCCTGGCCCATCTGCGCAGCGTCGGCGATGCGGTCGGGGCCGACATCTCCGGGGCCCTCGACACCCCGGCCGCCCTGGCCCTGCGGGCGATCCTCTACGATTGGGGCGCCATCGGCGCCACCGACCTGCCCACCGCCCGGCTCGCCCAGGAGGCGCTGACCGGGCGCGAGCTGTACGGCTCGGCCCGCGCCCATATCGTCTCGGCCCGGCGCAACGCCGCCGCGCTCCGCGCCCGGCTCTCCGGCGAGGCCTGGCGGGTGCTCGCCGACCTGATCGAGAGCGTATCCCTGGACACCGAGCGGACCTTCACCGAGTCGCAGATCGCGGGCCGGGCCGAGCGGGCGCTGAGCCAGCTGGCCGCCCTATCGGGGCTCACCCACGAGAACATGAGCCGGGCGGAGGGCTGGCACTTCGTCGAGCTCGGCCGGCGCGTCGAGCGGGCGATCAACACCTGCACCTTCGCGCTCTCCTTCGCCAACGACGAGGCGACGCCGGGCTGCCTGGGGGTGATGCTGTCGCTGTGCGATTCGCAGATCAGCTACGGCCGGCGCTACATGCAGGGCGCGGCCCTCGACCCCGTGCGCGACATGGTGCTGCTCGACCCCTACAACCCGCGCTCGATCGCCTTCCAGGCGGAGGCGATCGCCCGGCATCTCGACGATCTGCCGGCGCTGTCGGCCGACGGCATCCCGGAGCCGCATCGCCGCCTCGCCTCCCGGATCCTGGCGGAGCTGCGCAGCGGCGAGGCCGCCGATTTCGACGCCGTGCGCCTCACCGCCCTGGAGACCGACCTCGAGCGCCTCGCCGACGGTATCGCGGTGCGCTACTTCCCGGCCGGGCCGAACGCCCTGCGCCCGGAAAAGCTGACGGGCCTCGCGTGATGAGGGGCGCCGCGCAATCCGGCCCGGATTCCTGTTCCTGCGTCAGGATCGCCGCAAAACCGATGGCCCTTTCGGCCTATGATGCGCGCGTCAGACATCGAATCGCGCGGCCGCCGGGATGATCTACACGCTGCGCCACCGCACCACCTACCGCTACGGCAAGCCGGTGCGCTTCGCCCGCTGCGCCCTGCGGCTCAAGCCGCAGGACGGCGAGGGGCAGAGCGTGCTGGCGAGCGCCGTGACCATCGACCCGAGCCCCACCAATGCGGTGATGCGGCGCGACTATTTCGGGATCGAGGCCGTGGCGATCACCCTCGATACGCCCCACACCACCTTCAGCGTCGAGGCGCTGTCCACGGTGCGGGTCGAGCGCCGCGTGCCGCCGGAGCCGGAATCCGGCCAGGCCTGGGAGCGGGTCCGTGACGCCGTGGTGGCCTCGCGCGACCTCGGCGGCCGGGCGCCGGTCCATTTCCTGTTCCCGAGCGGCCGGGTGCCCCTCGTCCCCGACGTGACCGAGTATGCCCGGGCCAGCTTCGCGCCTGGCCGCAGCGCTTACGGGGCGGCCCACGACCTGATGCTGCGCATCGGGGCCGATTTCCGGTTCGATGCCAAGGCCACGCATGTGCGCACGCCGCTGGCCGAATCCTTCGCCCTCCGGGCCGGGGTCTGCCAGGATTTCGCCCATGTGATGATCGCGGGCCTGCGCGGCATGGGCCTGCCCGCGGCCTATGTCAGCGGCTATCTGCGGACCGTGCCGCCCCCGGGCAGGCCGCGGCTGCGCGGGGCGGATGCGAGCCACGCCTGGGTGGCGGTCTGGTGCGGCGAGGGTTGGCTCGGCCTCGACCCGACCAACGGCGTGCCGGTGCGGGACGACCACATCGTGGTGGCCCGCGGCCGGGATTACGGCGACGTGGCGCCGGTGGACGGCATCGTCAGCGGCTCGGGCAAGCAGCGCCTGAAGGTCGAGGTCGACGTGATCCCCGAGACCGAGACGCAGGATCTCGCCCTGGTGGGGTGAAACCGCGCCCGGCCGTGTCGCTCCGCGCCGTGACGGCGCGGTGTCGGGGCTGCCCGCTTCGCCTTGACGTCCCCCGCTCCGGCCTCCCATCTGTTCCCTGTAACGGAGGCGGATGCATCGATGGTCACGCCCATCGCTCACAGGGTCCGGAAGCGTCGGGATGCCTTGCGGGCGGCGGGGCTCCGGCCGGTGCAGATCTGGGTGCCGGATACGAGCCGGCCGGGTTTCGCGGAGGAATGTCGGCGGCAATCGCTGCTGGTGGCGGCAGCCGATGCCTCCGATCCTGAGCTGAACGCCCTTCTCGACGCCGCCCTCGCGGATCTCGACGACCCGGCCGAGACGTGAGGCGCGGCGATCTCGTGACGGTCGCCCTGGCGGGCGATTTCGGGAAACCGCGTCCCGCCCTCGTGATCCAGTCCGACGCCTTCGCGCAGACCGGCACCGTGACGGTCCTCCTTCTATCGACGACGTTGGTGGACGCACCGCTGATCCGGCTGACCGTGCAGCCGACGCCCGAGAACGGCTTGAACAGGCCGTCTCAGATCCAGATCGAAAAGGGCATGTCGGTGCGGCGCGAGAAGGTCGGGCCGCCGATCGGCCGCCTCGATGACGCGACCCTGCTGGCGGTGACGCGCTCCCTCGCGCTGTTCCTCGGCCACGCGTGATCCGGGCTCTGAAAGTCATCTGGGCGGCCGGATCGGCCGGCCCTCACCACATCGTCTTGGCGGCCCGGGCCGGCCATTCCGCGTCGTAGGCCTGGCCGCCGACATCGCCCGCGGTGAGCGTGGCCAGGATCGCCCCGGGGCTCGGCAGCTCCGCCGGATCGACCCGGGCCTCGGGCTCCCACAGCCGGGACCGGACGATCGACCGGGCGCACTGGAAATACGCCGCCTCGACCGTGATCACGAGGGCCGTGCGCGGCGCGTGGCCGTCCACCCGGAACGAGTCCAGCAGCTCCGGATCGGCCGAGATCACCGCTTTGCCGTTCACCCGGAAGGTCGTGCCCGAGCCCGGGATCAGGAACAGCAGCGCCACCCGCGGATCGCGCACGACGTTGCGCAGGGAATCGATCCGGTTGTTGCCGCGCCGGTCCGGCAGGATCAGCGTGCGCGGGTCGGCGACCCGGACGAAGCCCGGCCGGTCGCCCCGGGGGCTGCAATCGAGCCCTTCGGGGCCGGATGTCGCCAGCACCGCGAACGGCGCGGCGGCGATCAGCGCGGCGTAATCCGGCGTGATCGCCGCCGTGACCTTGGCCACGGAGGCGGGGGCCAGCGGCGCATGATAGATCGCCTCCAGCTGCGCGACGGTCTCGACGATCATCGCCGTCAGGCGACCTTGGCCGCGCCGGCCGTGAAGGCGGCGTGCTCGGCCACCAGGGCGCCCGACAGGGCCGACGCGATCAGCGCCCGGGTCTCCGCCACCCCGTACAGGGCCACGAAGGAGCCGAAGCGCGGGCCCCGCGCCTCGCCGAACAGCACGTTGTACAGGCTCGTGAACCAGGCCTGCGACACGCCGGGCCGCCCGTCCGGGCTCTTGGCCTTGCCGGACAGGTCCGGGAAATGCCGCCGCCCAACCTCGTAGACCGCCGCCTGCAGGGCCTCCGGGTCGGTGGAGCCGTCATGTGCCGCAAGGGTTTCCGACAGATCTTCCAGGGCGGCCCGCTCCTCCGGGGTGGGCTCGCGGTAGGTCTTGGCCGGGCGCACGAAGTCGGAGAAGTACGTCAGGGCGTGGACCACCAGCCGGTCGAGGCCCGGATGGGTCTCCGGCCCGGTCTGCGGCGCGTAGCGGCGGATGAAGCCCCACAGCACCGCCGGATCCTCGGTGTTGGCCACCGCGGCGAGGTTGAGCAGCATCGCGAAGGTCAGGCTCGCGCCCTCGACCCGCTCGGGCTCCGGCGGGTTGCCGGCATGCAGGTGCCAGACCGGGTTGCCCAGCCGCAGCTTCGCGTCCTGGCCGGCATAGCGGTCGAGGAAGCCGATATACTCGTCGACGTGGCGCGGGATCACGTCGAAGAACAGGCGCTTGGCCTCCCGGGGCTTGTTGTACATGAACAGGCCTAGGGATTCCCGCGTGCCGTACTTCAGCCACTCGTCGATGGTCAGGCCGTTGCCCTTCGACTTCGAGATCTTCTGGCCCTTCTCGTCGAGGAACAGCTCGTAGTTGAACCCGTCCGGCGGCTCGCCGCCGAGCGCCCGGGCGATCTTGCCGGACAGCTTGACCGAGTCGATCAGGTCCTTGCCGGCCATCTCGTAATCGACGCCCAGCGCCACCCAGCGCATCGCCCAGTCGGGCTTCCATTGCAGCTTGGCGTGGCCGCCGGTCACCGGGGTCTCGTAGCGCTCGCCCGTGGCGGGGTCGCGCCAGACCAGGGTGCCGGTCTCGACCCGCACCTCGTCGATCGGCACCTGCATCACGTGGCCGGTGACCGGGTGGAGCGGCAGGAACGGCGAGTAGGAGGCCGAGCGCTCGGCGCGCAGCGACGGCAGCATGATCTCCATCACGGCGTCGTAGCGCTCGAGCACGCGCAGCAGCGCCGCGTCGAACCGGCCCGACGTGTAGTAGTCTGTGGCGGAGGCGAACTCGTAATCGAAGCCGAAGCTGTCCAGGAAGGCGCGCAGCCGGGCATTGTTGGCCGCCCCGAAGGACGGGTACTCGTTCGAGAACGGGTCCGGGATGCGCGAGAGCGGCTTGCCGAGATGGGCGGCCAGCATCTCGCGGTTCGGCACGTTGTCCGGGACCTTGCGCAGCCCGTCCATGTCGTCCGAGAAGGCAAGCAGCCGGGTCGGCACCGCGTCCCGCGTCAGCACCCGGAAGGCGTGGCGCACCATGGAGGTGCGGGCGACCTCCCCGAAGGTGCCGATATGCGGCAGCCCCGACGGCCCGTAGCCGGTCTCGAACAGAACCTCGGTCTTGCCGGATTTCTCCAGCCGCGCGACGAGCTTGCGCGCCTCCTCGAACGGCCAGGCGGCGGCGGTGGCGGCGGCCTCGATCAGGTCGGGGTCGAGGGGCAGGGCAGGTGCGGTGGGCATGATTTCGTGGGTGACGGAACGCTGGGATCGCGTACCCTAGAGCGGTTCGAGCCCCAGCGGAACGCCCGTGGGCGCAATCCGGTGTCCCGGGGGCGTTCGGGGCAGGCTGATCGGGTTTAGCGCAGCCTCACAAACCAAATTTGGCCCGGATGACGCGCACCTCGGCATCGGTCGCGAAATCACCCCGCGCGGCCCCGGATTCGTCGAGTTCCGCCTCCTCTTCCGGGGTGAACTGGTAGAGGGGCGCCTCCTCATTGACGAAGGCCAGCATCACACGGGCGATCTCGTCCTGCATATCCGGGGCGAGGTCCCGTGCCTTCGCCACGGCCTTGTCGAGGAGATCCGTCATGCCTCGATCCTGTCGGGGCGGCCCGGCGCGCAGCGCAGGATCCCCGATTCCCGGCTGGGAAGAAAGCCCCTCAGAACGGGCTCACCGGGAAGAAGCGCAGGTACAGCTCGGTGTATTTCCCGTCGTCCCAGACCCGCTGGAGCGCGTCGTCCAGCGCCCGGGACAGCGCCGCATCCTCCTGGCGGGTGATCAGCCCGATACCCTCGCCGAAATAGCGGTTCTCCAGATAGTCGCCGCCGATCAGGGCGCAGCAATTGTCCGCCTCCTGGCCGCCGACATAGAGGGCGAGGTTGAGGCCGTCGGCGAACAGATAGTCGATCTCGCCGCGCTTGAGCGCGCCCTCGGCGGCGGCAAGGTCGAGGAACTCCTTCGGGACGGCCTTGGGGAAAAAGGCCTTGAGGTAGGCCGCATGCGCGCTGCCGCCCATCACCCCGACGCTGCGGCCGGCCAGCGCCGCGGCCGAGGGGACCGGCAGGCCCTTGTCGGTGCGCGCGGCGAAGCGCGCCGGCCAGCGGAAATACGGGCGCGTCGCCAGGAATTTCTCGCGCAACGTGGCGGTCAGGGGGACGGCGGCCGCGATCACGTCGCCCTGCCGGCCGTCCAGGGCGTCGAGCAGGGTATCGAACCGGCGCGCCTGCACCGTGCAGGTGATCGTCAGCTTCTCGCAGACCGCGCGGGCGAGCTCGACCGCGAAGCCGGTGGGGTTGCCGTCGGGGCCGGCGAAGTGCAGCGGCGGGAACTCGTCATCGGTCAGGAACCGGATCGCCCGGCCGGTCTGGGGCGCCTCGACCCGCTCGCCCCGGCTGCGCGGGTTCCAGAAGTTCGGGACCGTCACGGCGGGCGTCGCGGCTTGTGTCGCGGCCGGCGGCGCGGCGCTGGCGGGGCCGGATCCGGCCCATAGGAGCGCCGTGAGCACGACCATCCCGAGGGACGATCGCGCGCGTCGTCCGCCCGACCTTGACGACGGGAAGACGGCGATGCTCCTCTCGGAGGACGGGAATCGGGTCTGGCTCACACCCCTCCCCTAGCACGTCCGGGAGCCACCGGGGGAGCGCCGGCGTGTCGGTCCAGCGCCTGCCCACGGCCGAATTCGCGCACAGGATCTCCCTGCCGCCGGAGATCGGTTTCCTGCTCGCCGAGGGTGTCGACGCCCAGCGGCTGATCCGGGCGGCCCGGGACGCCGCCGCTTCCGGCACCGACGCGGCGACCGCCCTCCTGAATGCCGGGCTGCTGGACGAGACGGCGTATTATCGTGCCCTGGCCCGGAAACTCGGTGCCCCCTATCTCGACGGGCCGATTCCGTTCGGGCTGGGGCTGCGCTTCCCCGACAGCCTGGTCGCCGGGCTCGCGCCGCTGGCGCCCGGATCGGTCGCCCCCTGCGTGCTGGCGCCCCGCGGCCGGCTGATCGCGGAGCTTCTCGACGCCCCCCGTCGCGCCGCGATGCCGGCGATCACCAGCCCGACGCATCTGCGCGAGGCGGTGTTCGCGGCGATCCCCGGGGCGGTGGCCGATCACGCCGCGCAGGATCTGCGGCGCCACAGGCCCGAGCAGGCCGTGCCGCACGAGCCCGCGAGCCGGTGGCTGCTGCTCCTCGCGCTCGCGTCGATCGCGGCGCTGTGCCTGTTCGCCCTGCTCCCGCCGCCCCTCGCCCGTGCGGTGACCCTGGCGGGCCAGGGCCTGTTCCTGGCGATGACGACGTTCCGGCTGACCGCGCCGGTCATCGCCGCCCCGGTCGCCGCCGCCCCGGTGGACCTGCTCCCCGACGCCGAGCTGCCGGTCTACACGGTGCTGGTCGCGCTCCATCGCGAGGCCGCGGTGGTGCCGCGCCTGATCCAGGGGCTCGCGGCCCACGATTATCCGGCGGCCAAGCTGGACATCAAGCTCCTGATCGAGGCGGACGACCCGGAGACCGCGGCGGCCTTGGCACGGATCGTCCTGCCCGCCCGGTTCGAGGTGATCACGGTGCCGCCGGGCGCGCCCCGCACCAAGCCGCGGGCGCTCAACGCCGCCCTGCCGCTCGCCCGCGGTGCCCTGCTCACGGTCTACGATGCCGAGGACGTGCCCGATCCCGGGCAGCTGCGGCTCTCCGCGTCGCTGTTCGCGCGCCTGCCCGAGCGCACCGCCTGCCTGCAGGGCCGCCTCGTGATCGACAATGCCGGCGATTCGCACTTGGCCCGCGCCTTCGCGCTCGAATATGCGGGGCTGTTCGACGTCCTGAACCCGGCGCTCGCACGCCTCGACCTGCCGGTCCCGCTGGGCGGAACCTCGATGCACCTGCGCACCCGGGTGCTGCGGGACTTGCGCGGCTGGGATTCCTGGAACGTCACCGAGGATGCCGATCTCGGCATCCGGCTGGCCCTCGCGGGCTACGCGGTGGGCGACCTGCCGAGCGCCACGATCGAGGAGGCGCCCGCCCGGCTCGGCCCCTGGCTGGCCCAGCGCACCCGCTGGCTGAAGGGCCTGATGCAGACCAGCCTCACCCACGGGCGCCGCCCGCTGGCCAATGCCTGCCGGCTCGGCGGACTGGAGGCGCTGTGCGCGGCGGCGCTGGTGCCCGGCACGGTGGCCTCTTCCCTGGCCTATCCGGTCTGCCTCGCCTGCGCGGTCTGGAACTTCCTGGTCCTGGAAATCCCCGCCGCCCCGTCCTTCGCGGACAATCTCGCCGCGGGTTTCGCCATCACCCTGTTCGGCGTGGGATTTGCCGCCATGGTCCTGCCGGCCCTGGTCGGCTGCACCCGTCGCGGCTGGGGCGACCTCGCGCAATCGACCCCCTGGATGCCGGCCTACTTCCTGCTCGTCAGCCTGGCCGCCTGGCTGGCCCTGATCGAGCTGGTCCGCGCGCCGGTGCGCTGGAACAAGACCCAGCACGGCCTGTCCCGCACCTCCCGCAGCGGCCGGCTGCCCCGGCGGGCGTCGTAAAGCGCGGATTCGGATGACACAGATGTTGCCAGCGCACGGAACTTTGGGAACAGTCGGCCAAGGCGGCTCGTTCGGCCCTTGCGGCACGTCGCTTTGGCGAGCCGGAGACGACTAGGACAACTCTATGGCTACCGGTACCGTGAAGTGGTTCAACGAGACCAAGGGCTACGGCTTCATCCAGCCCGATGATGGCGGCAAGGACGTGTTCGTCCACATCTCGGCTGTCGAGCGCGCAGGGATGCGCAACCTGATCGAGGGGCAGAAGATCTCCTACGACGTCGAGGCTGATCGGCGCAGCGGCAAGGAGAGCGCGGCCAATCTGAAGGCCGACTGAGCTTTCCCGATCCGGGACCGGAGCGGGCGCCCGCGCTTGCGCTTTGGCTAACCGGAGCTGCCTATCATCGGTTTCGCGAGCCGCGTTGCGTATCGGCTCGCGCCGGTGACATCGACGACCTCCCCGCTGCCCCGTGATCGGATCGGGACGCGGGGGGGCGTGTCACGCAGGACCCTCTTCATCCGACGCCGCGACCGAAACCTGGCTCTCCGGAGCCTGCGGGCCCGGATGCATCAGGGTCGCGTGCCGGTCATGCGCCTTCCAGACCGGCAGCGAGCCTTCCCGGACGAACATCGCGAAGGCTTCCACCGCCTCCCAGCGCGCGAAGGCCTGCTCCCCGTCGAGGGCGCGACCGACGATGCAGGCGCCCTCGGGCGCCTCCAGATCGGGGGATGACGCCGGGCTGCGGCGCTCCAATGCGAAGACCACGCCCGATCGATCAGGCCTGAGCGCGTCCGGCAGAGCCCCGATCCGGCGCCAGAGACAATGCCATTGGACACAGGTCTCGGGACGCTCCGCGTAGATCCCGCAAGCCCGGCCGGTGTTGTGCCGACACAGGATTCCCGCGGGCTTGTCGAGCGCCTTGATCTCCAGAACCCGGCAACAGGCCGTGCAGGCGCCGCAGGAGCGACCGGGGACGAGGCCGCCTGCGGCGTGCGGGGCCGTCAAACGCGGAGGGCCGCGGCCGAGGAGGTCATCGATGATCCTGTGAGGGGCCGACGCGCGGAATGCGGCGTCAGCAAACGCGGCGGGATGCCGGCCGGTGATGTTACAATGTTGCGAAACGTCCCCCGCGGTGGAGAGCCTCGCCGATGCCAGAGAATGCCACGCTCTGGGACCTCGTGACCGACGAGCGCATCGCCATCGAGGCGGTCGGCCGCGCGGTCGACGCCTATCTCGCCGAACCGACGACGCAGGACCACCCGATCGGGCCGGATCACGTCCTCGATCTGGCCGCGGCCGTCGCGGCGCATGCTTTCGCACCCGCCACGATGGTCGATGTCGAGGCCGACGAGCCGGCCCGCCGCATGGCGGTTCGATCGGCCCTGCTGATGGCGCGCCCCACGGCGCGATGACGCGCCGGCCGCCGGCCCCGCACTCGGCCGCATCGCCCCGTCCCGGAGCGGCGCGGCCGGGAGGCCCTACTCGTCGTCGTCGTCGTTGACCTCGACCAGGTCGGCGGTGTTCTCGTCGTCCTCGTCGACCACCAGGGTGTCGTCCTCGACCGTCTCGCCGTCATCCTCGATATCCAGGGCGTCGTCGCCCTCGGTATCGGTGTCCTTGTCGGCTTCCTCGGCTTCGACCTCGTCGAGCGACACGAGCTCGGGGCCCTCGGCCTCGTCCTCCTCGTCGGCCGGCGCCTCCTTGCGGGCCACGACGGGCGGGGCGGCCCGGCCGAACGACGTCGCGACGGCGGTCGGGACGACCTCGCCCGAATAGGGGGAGACGACGGGATCCTTGTTGAGGTCGTAGAACTTTTTCCCCGTCGTCGGGCAGATCCGCTTTGTACCAAGGTCCGGACGCGCCACTGCAACTCTCCTTAGAACGTGTTCGATGCCGGATTGCCGGCGTGGTTTCGAGCCTGTGTAGCACAGGACGGCGTCCGGCTACCCCTCCGTTGCGCCCTCTGTGCAGGGCGCATCACGGATCCTTGGCGGGCGGGCAGCCCTTTCCGGCCGGGAATCCGGATGCCCGCGACCGGGTCACGACCGGCCCGGCGGACCTGTCCGGAAGCCCGGATCGCGCCGCCTCGCCGGTGCGTCGCCCCCAGCCCATGACAGATTGCGCCGCGGAATGTCCGCAGGTGACTGGCATCCGCGCGGCAAGGCTGGCATAGGGCACTTATGTCAGACGTACCACACCCCTACTCCATCGAGGTCTCCCCCATCGCCAAGCCGGAGGGCCATTTCCAATGGGCCATCCGCCGGAGCGGTAAGCTGATCGAGCGATCCGATCGCCCGCATCGCAGCGAGGCGAAGGCGTATGAGAGCGCCATGGAGGCCATCGAGCGGGCGATGAAGCCGGGCGCCGACGGCGGCCGTCGCTGAGCGCATGAGGCCGGCGGCCCTGCCTCACGGCCCGTGAGGCGGCGCGCCGCACCGAATCAGGTCGCGATCCCGGTGCCCCACCCTTCGGCGGGCGCCCCGGAAACGTGCGTCCGCCGCCACCGGCCTCGCGCCATGGCGGCGGTGCGGTCGGCCATGCGTCGCATTCCGGACAGCAATCGCGGCCGCGGCTAGAACCAACTGCGGCCCAGCTCGTTGTCCAACATGCCGCAGCGGAAAGACCAGACTGACTGCACCTGCGCGACCCTGCGGGAACGCCTCGCGTTCAACATCCTGTTGGACGAGCTGGCCATCGCGGCGTTGTCGGACGCGCTGGCGCTCCTGCACGCCACCGGCGATCCGGGTGCCACGCAGATCGAGCACACGATCCGGACCCACCGCATCGCCATCCTGAAACAGCGGGTCATCCTCGGCGCCGCGGGCATCGAACTCGAATGACCGGGGCGGCGCTCTTCGTCGTGCGGGCGAGGAAATCTCACGGGACCGCAACGTACAATTGCCCGACCGCGGAATGGGCGCTCAGGAAGCTGGGCGATTTCCAGGCTGCCGGCCATGACAGCATCAGCATCGTCGGACCGGACGGGCAGAGCCTGACCGAGGCCGAGCTCCGCGCGATGATCGACGGTCCCGGGGCCGCGGCGCACAAAGCCGACCGCGTCACGGCCGATCTCAAGTCGTGAGCCTGCCGGTCGCGCCGCGAGCGACAGCGGCCCGGGATCAGCATTCCGGCAGGTTCACCGCGAGCCCGCCCAGGCTGGTCTCCTTGTACTTGGCGCTCATCTCCTCGCCGGTCTGGCGCATCGCCGCGATGCAATTGTCGAGCGGCATGAAGTGCGAGCCGTCGCCGCGCAGCGCCAGCGAGGCCGCGGCCACCGCCTTGGTGGCGCCGATCCCGTTGCGCTCGATGCAGGGCACCTGAACCAGCCCGGCCACGGGATCGCAGGTCATGCCGAGGTGATGCTCGAGGGCGATCTCGGCGGCGTTCTCGACCTGGGCGGGCGTCCCGCCGAGCACGGCGCAGAGGCCGGCCGCCGCCATGGCGCTGGCCGACCCGACCTCCCCCTGGCAGCCGGCCTCCGCCCCGGAGATCGAGGCGTTGTGCTTGATCAGGCCGCCGATGGCCGCGGCCGTCAGGAGGAATTCGGGAATCCGCGCCGGATCGGCCCCGATGCAATGGTCGAGGTAGTATCGGGCCACCGCCGGGACGACCCCGGCCGCGCCGTTGGTGGGCGCCGTCACGACCGCGCCGCCGGCCGCGTTCTCCTCGTTGACCGCCATGGCGTACACGCTCAGCCAATCCGTCATGACGTGCGGCTGGGCCATGTTCGAACCGTGCTCGCGTTCGAGCTGGTCCCGGATCCGCTTGGCCCGGCGCTTGACCCGAAGGCCGCCGGGCAGCTCGCCCTCCCGGGACAGGCCGCGCTCGACGCACGCATTCATCGCCTGCCAGATCCGGGTGAGGCCCGCCTCGACCTCCGCCTCGGAGCGGCCGACGACCTCGTTGGCACGCTTCATCGCGGCCACCGACAGGCCGCTGTCGCGCGCCATGCGGAGCATCGCCGCCGAACTCTCGAACGGATAGGGCCAGAGCCGGAGATCCGCGGCGGTGCCGGGCGGGGGCACGTCGGCGGCGCGCTGGGCCGCGGTGACCACGAAGCCGCCGCCGATCGAGTAGAAGGTCTCGGACAGGAGCGGCGCGCCCGCCGCGTCGAGGGCGGCGATCACCAGGCCGTTGGCGTGGCCGGGCAGCGGCGGTCCGTAATCGAACACGATCGCCGTCTCCGGGTCGAAGGCGAGGACCGGCAGGTCCTCCGGGGCGAGCCGCTTCTCGGCGCGCAAAGCCTCCAGCCTGCGCTCCGCGTCGTCGATCGCGATGTCGGCCGGCCGGAATCCCAGGAGGCCGAGCGCCACGGCGCGGTCGGTGGCGTGTCCGCGGCCGGTGAAGGCGAGCGAGCCGTGCAGCGTCACCCGCAGGGCGGCCGCCGCGGCCCGCGCCTTGTGCCGGCGCAGGAGATCGAGGAAGTCGGCGGCCGCCGTCATCGGCCCCATCGTGTGGGACGAGGAGGGCCCGAGGCCCGGCTTGAAGACGTCGAACACGCTGAGAAACATCGGTTTGCCTATACCGGCCGCGATACCCCGTCACGGGCCGCGGCGATCCTTCATCGAAGCCACGACCGGCGCCGGCCGACGGCGCTCCTGCCGGTGCGGCGATCCGCTGTCGACGCCGACAGGGCCCCGATGGAAGAAACGCGCCACGTGCCGATCGGGCCCGGGATCGCCCATGGCCGCGCTCGGGCCCAAGGATGTATCGGGGGCGCATGGGCGGAGGCTTGCCGCGGACGCGCCAGCGGTGCCGGAAGCGCGTTCCGCCGGGCGCTGCAGCACGCGTCGGGGGTTAAGCCGCGTCGGCGGGGTCCTTGATCGCCCCGGGGGCCTGCTCTGCCGTCCGGGGAGCCGCGCTGCGGTCTGCCCTATCTTGGGAAGCCGGGTCGGACGCCGGTTGCGGGTAGCCATTCGCACCGAGGCGCTTCCGGCCGGCGCGGGCGCTGGCCTTCTCGTCCTCCGGAGAGGGGTGGGCGCTGCCGCTCTGATCCCGGGCCATGACGATCTCCTGACCTCACATCCAACCGGTGAGGCGGCCCCGGGTTCTGTGTCGGCGGGAGGCGAGCCTCGCCCCGGTATCGGATCCGGGACGAGGCGTCAGCTGCGGCCGGGGCGAGGAGCCCCGGCGCGCGGCGGCGTCAGTAGCGGCAGAGGCGCCGCGGGCCGAAGGGCGTCGGGCGGAAGAAGCAGCGGGGGCCGTAGAAGCGCGGCCGACGGTATATCGGGCGGCAGCGGCCGTAGGGCCCGGGCGCGAAACCGGGACCGCAGCCATAGGCGACGGTGCTGATCGGCGCGGCCCCGGTGACCGTATCGGCGGCCAGCGGCGCCAGGGGCGCGGCGCCGGCGGAGGCGAAGCCGAGGCCGCCGACGACGGCCGCGGCTGCCGCGAGCATCTTCACGTGCATCATGGTCAGACCCTCTGTGCAGGCTTGCACCGGATCCGCCCGGCGCAAGATGCTGGGGAGATTGGTCCGGCGGCCTGAATAGAGGCTGACCTTGGCCTTTACCGCCCAGAAACAAACGGGCTCCCGGCCCGCGGGGCCCGGATGCGGCTTACGGGCTGCGGGGCTTGTCGCGCTCGGCGCCGAGGCTCTTGCCGCCCCGGGCCGCCTCCTCGGCCTCGGTGCCGGCCCGCTCCATCGGGCCGTCCTGCGGCTTGACCGTGCCGGTGGCCGTGTCCAGCGGGGCGTTGGCCAGGCCCTCGCTCTCGGGCTTGCCCTGGGGCATCCGCTGAGCCTGCGTGTCGGTCGGCACGTCAGCCATGCTGTGTTCCTTCAACGTCGGAGGGCCCGGCCTTCGGGGCCGGATCCGAAGGGGCCGGGGTGGCGCCGGCGGGAACGGCCGGCGGCGTCGGGTGGTGCTCGGCGGCTGCCCGTGCCCGACGCTGGGCGTCGTACTCGGTGTTGGCGAGATCCTGCGTGTTGGTCGTCGGCGCGTCTTGCATGCGGAGGCTCCCTTTCGGGGACAACCCCGTGAGAGGCCGGCGGTATCCGACCGCGCGGATTGGCCCGTCGGGCGGGGCGACGGGTGGGGCCGACCTTCGGTCGCAGCGCACGGACAAGCCGCCGAGGAACGGCGCTGCCGGCCTCGTGTTGATGGCCCAATCGAGATCCGCGAGGCGCAGCGATGTCAGGAACCGCCAAGAAAACCGATCCGAAGCTGTGGGACAAGGTCGAGCACGAGGTCACGGAGTCCGACAAGGGCGGCAAGCCCGGGCAATGGTCGGCCCGCAAGGCCCAGATGGCGACCGCCGAATACAAGAAGGAAGGCGGCGGCTACGCCGGCAAGAAGGATCCCGACAACCACCTCCGGCAATGGACCGAGGAGGAGTGGGGCACGAAATCCGGAACGGAGAGCGGCAAGACCGGCGAGCGCTACCTGCCCAAGAAGGCCCGGGAGAGCCTGACCGACGCGGAATATGCGGCCAGCACCGCCAAGAAGCGGGCCGATACGCGCAAGGGCAAGCAATTCTCGAAACAGCCCAAGGCGGCGGCCGAGAAGGCTGCTGCGGCGCGCGAGGGCGGGTCTTCAGGCGTGACGAAGGCGGCGCTGATGCGCAAGGCCCGGGCGCAGAACGTGCCGGGCCGCTCGCGGATGTCGAAGGCCGAGCTCGCGCACGCCGTACAGGCCTAGGGAGGCGGAAACGAAGACGTCCCGGGATGTGATCCCGGGACGCTCCTCGACTAAGCGACCAGTCTGATCGGGCTGGGGATGCTTAGGTCAAGCGGTTTGGCGAGGTCTTAGTACGAGCCGAACTTGTAGTTCAGGCCGGCGCGGACCACGGCGAACTCGTCGTCGCGGCGGCCGACATTGCTGTAGGCGACCGGGAAGTTGTTGGCGGCGTTGACCACCAGCGCGCCCTGGTTGCGGGTGTTGCGGTCGAGGTTGACGTACAGGCCTTCGACCTTGAGCGTCACGG
>NZ_FOQW01000030.1:0-20836 GCF_900113845.1 Methylobacterium brachiatum
GTTCGGCATGGCCGTCCGGGGTGTTGGCGACCTGTCGCCACGGACCGTGGCGGCCAATGCGGGCATCCAGCGTGGCGGCGCCGACATCCACTCCACAGATGATGTCTGTCACGGTAACCTGCCTTGTCCATGCGACGGGCTGTCGAGCGACTGTCCGGTCGTGCGTGACGAGGCGGCCTCCGGTCCCAAAGCTCTCCCACGGTTGTGGCCTGAGGGGGGACGGGCGTCAGAGACCGCGCGCGAGGGTCGGCGGCCACCGACCCTCGCGCAGCCCTCATCTCACCATCCCAAAGGGCCGACCGCCAGATACAAGGGTGGGGTTGCCGCCGCGCTTCGCCGTTCCGAGGCTGAGACCGGCGATCCAGGCCGAAACGTCCGATGCCGCGATCAGGGCCGTCCCTGGGGCTGCGCGGCCTCCGGGGTGCCCGGCTGCCCCTCGGCCGTGCCCTCGCTCTGAGCCCGCGCCCTAGCCTGCCGGGCGGCTTCCTCGGCGGCCGCCTTCTCGGCGGCGGCCTTGAGGGCGGCGGCGCGGGCGCGGTCCATCTCGATCCGGGCGCGGCGGCGCTGGCGCTCGATCTGGTCGACCTCGGTCAGCTCGATGGTCTCCAACTCGCGCTGGAGCACGAAGGCGGCGAGCCCGCTCGACAGGGCGCTGACATCGAGGACGCGCTCGGGCGCTCCGAGGGAGCCCGTAAAGCCGAGCTGGACGGAGGGCGCGCCGGCGCTCCAGCCCCGGGGAACCGGGCCGCCGGACAGGAATCCGCGGGCATCGAGGCGGTTGCCGCGCAGGTCGTAGCCGAGGGTGCCGGACCAGCGGGCGGCCCCGAAATCGAGGTCGAGGGGGCCGGCCCGCAGGATCCCGCCGACGATGGTGGCCGGGCTGCTCGCCGGCGCCTTCGCCTGCGCGCCGCCCTTGGCGAGCTCCTCGGCCACCAGGGCCTGGAGCCGTCCCTCGCGCAGGGGATCGTCGATCTCCACCGCTCGGGCGAGGGCACGTCCGAGGGCCGACGGGTCGGCCTGCGGCACGCTTAGGTCCTTGAGCGTGAGGCTGCCGCTGCCGGACAGGGTGTCGGCGAGGCCCGAGGCGGTCTCCGCCTGGGTGGTGAAGCGCAGGGACGCGGTCAGGCGCCCGCCGATCGGGCTGGACCCCGCCAGGGTGGCGAGCGCGACGTCGTCGAGCGCGCCCTCGCCGGAGACCGATGCCTCGGCCCCCCGCCGGGTGAGCGTGGCCGAGCCGGCGATCCGCCCGCCGCCGAGCTTGGCCGTGAGGTTGCGCAGGGTCAGGGCGCCGTCGGCCAGGCCGAGGGCCACGTTCGCCTCCGTGGCGGTGAGGCCGCGGCCGAGATCGAGGCTCGCGACCCGGGCATCGAGGGCGAACGGCGCGATGGGCTGCGGCGCGGGCCCGAAGCGGTCTGCCTTGGCCGGGTCCGGCGGCAGCAGCAGAGCTGTGGCAAGTTGCGGCACCGACAGGCGGTCGAGGCTGAGGCGTCCCCGGAGCGCTCCGCCCGGCGCCCGCAGAACCTTGCCGCTCAAGGCGGTGCCGGCGATCCTGCCCGTCGTGTCGGCGGCGATGTCGCCGGCATCCTTGGCCAGCACGAAGGTCAGCTCGGCCGGCCAGGCGCCGGGGCTCAGCCGGGCGGCGCCGGCCAGGGTCAGGAACGGGGCGAGGTCGGCGGTGTCGGCCCGGATCGCGCCGGCATTCGGCAGGGCGTCCGCGCCGATCAGGATAGGCCGGGCGGTGGCGAGCTTGAGGCCGGCGATCGTGCCGTTGACGGTCAGCGCCAGGGTTTCGGCCTCCGGCCGCTCGGCATTCAGATGCAGCTCGGCGGGCTGCTGCAGGCCGGCGATGTCGGTGCGCCCGAACCAGATGCCGGCCCGGGGTGCGGTGAGCGTGGCGGTGCCGCCCTCGATCCGCGTCCCGCGGCTCGCGAGCGTCAGGTCGAGGGTGCCGCCGCCGGCATTGCCCCGGGCCTGGCTGCGCAGGGCATCGGCCGCGCCGCCCTCCCGGTCCAGGGTGACGGCGAGGTCGAGGGGCGCCTCGCGCAGGAAGGCGGGCAGCAGGCGGATCTCGCCGAGCCAGACCCGCTCGAGCAGGCCGAGCAGCGGCGCCGCCACCGGGGCCTTCAGCCGCCCGGAGACGCGGCCGGTCCCGTCCGCGCCGATCCGCCCGGACAGTTTCGCGCTCGCCCCCGCCAGGTCCGCCACGTCGAGGCTGTCGACCACCAGGCTCGACCCGTCCGACTGGATGCTCGCCGCGATCGTGCCGTTGCCCGAGCCGGCCGGGCCGTAGCGCACGTCCTTGGCCTCGAGGGTCAGGGCGAGGTCGTGGTCGCGCAGGCTGCCGAGGGTGGTGCCCAGAGGCGGCAGGGCGGCGATGTCGATGCCGCTGGCGCGGATCTGGGCGTCGAAGCGCCCGCGCGCGCCCGCCTCCGCGGCGGTGTAGCGGGCATTGCCGGTGATGCGCGCCGGCCCGAGGCCGAGGCGCAGGTTGCGCAGGGACAGGCTGGAGGCCGCCGCGGACAGGTCGGCGGCGGCATCGATCCGGCGCCCGTCGAGAAGCGTAGTCAGCGGCCCCTCCAGGCCGAGCCGGCGGAGATAGCGCCCGAGCGGCTCGGAATCGGGGGCATTCAGCGCCACCGGGCCGGTGAGGTGGAACGGTGCCGCCTCGATCTGGCCGGTGACATTCAAGGCCGCGTCGCCGGGGCCGACCGCGGACAGGCGGCGCAGCAGCAGGCCGCCCGTGCGCTCGACGGTGCCGGCGAGCGCCAGGTTCGACCATTCCTCGCCGCCGAGCACCAGGCTGCCCACCGCGAGATCGAGGTCGAGCATCGCCGGCAGGCCGCGCCCGAGATCCGGGACGCCCCGGGCGATCAGGTTCTGGCCCTCGGGCGAGGTCAGGAAGGCGTCGAGGTCGAGGCGGCGGCCCTCCAGGTTCAGGCTGGCGCGCCATTGGCGCAGATCGAGCCGGCCGGTGCCGGCGAAGCGCAGGGCGCGCCCGCCCGGGTCGATCGCGAGTTCGACACCCTCGAACCGCACCTGCGCGCCGCGCGCCTTGAACGTCCCGCCCAGCGAGAACGGCAGATAGGGGCCGGCCGCCTGGGTCGGCGGCCCGACCACGAGGCGGGCCGAGCCCTCGGATTCGATCAGCGTCGTCCCGTCGGCATCGTTGGGGACGAGGCCCAGGCGCGCATCCGCCTCGAAGCGCGGATGCGCGTCGCCCCCGCCCGCGATCTTCACGGCGAGCCGCCCGTCGGCCCCCGGCGTGCCGCTGACCGCCCGGAACGGGACGCCGCCGCTCGTGCCCTCCACCCGCCACGGCCCGATCAGGGCGGGGGTCTGCAGGTGCAGGTCCTGGACGTAGAGCTGGTCCGTCCGGCCGGTGGCCGGCACCTGCGTGGTCACGAGGAATTGCTGGACGTGCAGGTCCTCGATGGCGAAGTCGCGGGCGCGCAGGGCCTCGCCGAGGTCGGAGGGGATCCGCACGGCGTCGCTCGCCGCCACCGGGAGCTTGATCTCGGCGCGGCCCACCCGCGTCTCGGTGAAGCGGAACTCGCCCTTCAGCAGCGGCGCCAGCGCGACCTCGGCCTTGACGAAGCGGGCATCCAGGGTCGGCCGGTTCGGGTCGGTGCCGATATGCAGCCGGTCGATGCGCAGCCGCGGCGACGGCAGGAGCCGCACCTCGATTCGGCCGTCGGTCCGGACCGGAACGTCCAGGGACCGGGCGAGCGCCCGGTCGACGAGGCCGCGCTGGGCCTGCCAATCGATGACGGGCGGGACGGCCAGCGCCGCGACGAGAACCAGGATGACGGCGCCCGCCAGCGCGGTCAGAAGATCACGCACGCTCACCGTTCCGCGAACCACCCCGCGCGGTCGCGGCACCGTGATGCCCCGCCGTCGCGTGCCCCCCTGGGCAACCTGCGACCGGCCATAGCACGATAAGTCCCGGACGGCGCCAGAGGGCCGCGCCGCCCCGAACACCCTCGACGCCGTTCGCGATTTGGTCCAGGGAAGCGGAATGCAGAATGGCCCGCACGCGCAGCCCGCCGGGGACGGCGCTCCGACCTCCATCGCCGCCCGCGCCATGGGCGCCCTCCGGCGGGACGCCGCCAGCTATCTGGAAGGGCTCAACCCCGAGCAGCGCCGCGCCGTCGAGGCGACGGAGGGTCCGGTGCTGGTTCTGGCCGGGGCCGGCACCGGCAAGACCCGGGTCCTGACCACCCGGATCGCCCACCTGATCGCCACCGGCCGCGCCCGCCCCTACGACATCCTGTCGGTGACCTTCACCAACAAGGCCGCCCGGGAGATGAAGCACCGGATCGGCGCGCTGATCGGCCCGGCCGGCGAGGGCATGCCCTGGCTCGGCACGTTCCACGCCATCGGCACCAAGATCCTGCGGCGCCATGCCGAGCTGGTCGGGCTGAAGTCGGACTTCACCATCCTCGGCACCGACGACCAGCTGCGCCTGATGAAGCAGGTGATCGCCGACCAGAACATCGACGAGAAGCGCTGGCCGGCCCGGGCGCTGGCCCACACGATCGACGGCTGGAAGAATCGCGGCCTCGGCCCCGAGCAGGTCCCGCCGGGCGAGGCGACCTCCTTCGCGTTCGGCAAGGGCGGCGCGCTCTACGCCGCCTACCAGGCCCGGCTCGCGACGCTCAACGCCGTCGATTTCGGCGATCTTCTGCTACTTTGCCTCAAGCTCTGGCGTGAGAACCCGGACATCCTGGCCAATTACCAGGACCGGTTCCGCTACATCCTGGTGGACGAGTACCAGGACACCAACGTCGCCCAGTACCTGTGGCTCAGGCTGCTCGCGCAATCGCGAAAAAACATCGCCTGCGTGGGCGACGACGACCAGTCGATCTACGGCTGGCGCGGCGCCGAGGTCGACAACATCCTGCGCTTCGAGCACGATTTCCCGGGCGCCGTGGTGGTGCGCCTGGAGCGCAACTACCGCTCCACCGGCCATATCCTGGCCGCCGCCTCGGGCCTGATCGCCAAGAACGAGAGCCGGCTGGGCAAGACCCTGCGCACCGAGGACGAGCCGGGCGAGCGCGTCACCGTCACCGGCGCCTGGGATTCCGAGGAGGAGGCGCGCCAGCTCGCCGAGGCGATCGAATCCCTGCAGGCCAAGCAGCACCCGCTCTCGGAGATCGCCGTGCTGGTGCGGATCTCGGCGCAGATGCGCGAGATCGAGGATCGCTTCGTCCAGCTCGGCCTGCCCTACCGGGTGATCGGCGGCCCACGCTTCTACGAGCGCGCCGAGATCCGCGACGCGCTGGCCTACCTGCGCGTCACCATGAATGTCAGCGACGACCTCGCCTTCGAGCGGATCGTGAACACGCCCAAGCGCGGCCTGGGCGACGCCACCCTGCAGCAACTCCACACCTACGGCCGCGCCAACCGCCTGCCGCTGCTGATCGCCGCCCAGCGCCTGTGCGAGACCGACGAGCTGAAGCCCCGGGTCCGGGCGACCCTGCGGGCGCTGACCGAGAGCTTCTCCCGCTGGGCCCGCCTCATCGAGACGCAGCCGCATAGCGAAGTCGCCCAGACCATCCTGGAGGAATCCGGCTACACCGAGATGTGGCAGAAGGACCGGTCCGCCGACGCCGCCGGCCGCCTGGAGAACCTCAAGGAATTCGTCCGCTCGATGGAGGAATTCCCCGACATGGCGGCCTTCCTAGAGCACGTCTCCCTGGTGATGGAGGCCTCCGAGGCCGAGGGCGCCGAGCGGGTCTCGCTGATGACGCTCCACGCCGCCAAGGGGCTGGAATTCGACACCGTGTTCCTGCCCGGCTGGGAGGACGGCCTGTTCCCCAACCAGCGGGCGCTCGACGAGAGCGGCCGGGCCGGGTTGGAAGAAGAGCGGCGCCTCGCCCATGTCGGTCTGACCCGGGCGCGCAAGCGCGCCAAGCTGTCGTTTGCGGTCAACCGGCGGATCCACGGCCTGTGGTCCTCGACCATCCCGTCCCGGTTCATCGACGAATTGCCGGAATCGGCCGTCGACGTGGTCGAGGCGCCCGCGCATTTCTCGGCCGGCGCCTCGCGGTTCGACCGCAACCCGACGCCGTTCGGGTCGAGCTACGGTACGCCCGGCTGGCAGCGCGCCCAGGCCAACACCGCCGCGGGCTCCGGCAACCGGTCCGGCTTCGGCAGCGCCCCGGGCGGCCGGTCCGGCGGGCCGCGCCAGATCGAGGGCGAGCTGATCGCCAAGTCGACCGGCGCGCCCTCCGCCTTCCAGGACGGCCAGCGGGTCTTCCACATGAAGTTCGGCCCCGGGACCGTCGCCGGCGTCGACGGCAACAAGCTCACCGTTGACTTCGATAAAGCCGGCCGGAAAATGGTTCTCGACAGCTTCATCCAGCCCGGATGAAGTCAGTCCCGCCGATCAAGCCCGGACGTTTCAGGGCGGCAGGGTCGGCCGGCTTCGCCCGTGCGGGCGGAGAGGATCGCGGTCGTGCAGGATGCCGCGTCGCCCCGTGTCCCCGGCCATCGGCCTGATGCAGCCTTGCCAGCCGGACGGCTTTTTCCGCGCCGCAGCATCAACCGTCACCCCCTAGTCACACCCGCCGCGCAATCGTCGGGTGCGAATCGCGTTGGTGCGACGCTTGCACTGCGTATTCGACCCCGGGCGAGGCGGCGTGACGCTCTCCACAGGCGAATAGCACGGGGTGGAACCTTCGGCATGGCGCCGGAATTAGTTGCGTAATAGAATAAATCCGGGAGCAACAAGGTAAACGGCAGTTCATCGACAGATCCAGGTTGGCAAGTCCCGTTGGAGTGTTGATCCATGAAGAGACGCCGCACACGACTTGAACTGGTTGAAGACCGCACGCCCCGTATTCATCGCACCCGCTTCGACGAAGAGCGCAACCTCAGCCCGATCCAACCGCTCACCGACCGCCAGGCCGAGTATCTCGACGCCCTGGCCAGCTCCCCCCAGGTGATCGTCCTCGGCCCCGCCGGCACCGGAAAGACCTACATCGCCGGGACCCGCGCCGCCGACCAGCTCCGCCAGCGCCGCATCTCCAAGGTCGTGATCACCCGCCCGAACGTGCCCTCAGGCCGCTCGCTGGGCTTCTTCCCGGGCACCCTCGAGGAGAAGATCGCCCCCTGGGTCGCCCCGCTCACCGAGGCCATGAAGGAGCGGATGGGCCAGGCCGCCTTCGAGATCGCCCTCAAGACCGGCGACATCGAGATCGTGCCGTTCGAGGTGATGCGCGGGCGCACCTTCAAGAACTGCCTGGTGATCCTCGACGAGGCGCAGAACACCACCACGGCCGAGATCAAGATGTTCCTGACCCGGATCGGCGACGATTGCCAGGTCATCATCAACGGCGACGTCTCCCAGACCGACCTGCGCGAGACCTCCGGCCTGCGCACGGTCATGCACCTGATCAAGAGCCGGATGATGCCGATCCCCGTGGTCGAGTTCACCCGCGACGACATCGTCCGGTCCGGCATCTGCGCCGAATGGGTGAAGGCGTTCGAGGAAACGAATCTCTAACCCAGAAGTTGATGGCGGCGGGTCCTCGCGGGCCCGCCGTGCCCTCACCGGCACGAGACGACTCTCCGAACCTCCCGTTTGGGAGGATGAACCGGGCGTCATGCCCGGAGATCAGAACATTGGAGTCTCCTCGTGAGGAAACTGACCTTCGCCTTCGCCGTGCTGGCCTCGCTGGGCGGCGCCGCCCTCGTCCAGCCCGCCAGCGCCGCCCCCGGCCTCCCCTCGGGCATCACGGCGCCCGACGCTGTGACGCAGGTCCGCCTGACCCCGATGGAGCGCCGCATGATGCATCGGCGCATGGAGCGCCGGATGATGCACCGGCACATGCACCGCAAGATGATGCACCGTCGGATGATGCGCCGCATGTGATTGCGACGGGCGGGGCCTTCGGGCCCCGCTTCCGTGTCCGGACCGCGTTCCGGGCGTTGCTCCGCACCCCGCGGATTCCTATCTCGTCACCCTGAATCGCGCAGTCAGGCCGCCGAACGGCAGCCGGCCGATCCGGGAGACCACGATGCCCCCCTCGAACCGACTGTTCGACGATCTCGCCCGCCTGATGACCGATGCGGCCGGCGCCGCCCAGGGCGTGCGCCGCGAGGCCGAGACGGTGGTCAAGGCGCAGGTCGAGCGCCTCGTCCGCGACCTCGACATCGCCTCCCGCGAGGAGCTCGACGTGCTGCGCGATATGGTGACCAATCTCCGCGCCCAGAACGAGGCGCTCGCCGCCCGTGTGGCCGCCCTGGAGGCCCGGGAGGGCAGCGCCGGGGCCGGGGCCGCGGGGCTCAGCGAGGCCGTCTGAGTCCCGACGGCAACGCTTCAGGCTTTTGCACAGGAAGCGCAGCCGATGATTTCGTTTCCTGTTCACCGAGCGTGACCTGCACTTTGTGTCGCGAGTCACGGCCGGTCTATAGTCAGGCATAGGGTGATTCGGCGGCTGCGGGGCGATGTCCGCAGAGCTTCGACAGTCGATCGCGTCAACCCCGGCCTGTCTTCGCCGGTCGTATCAAGTTCTCGGAGTGTTCTCACACTCTTCTCGCGTCCCCGTCACGTCGGTCCGGGTCGATTCCGGGCCGTCCTTTTGGATCGTCATGCCGCTTCTCCACGTCGACTTCCACGACCCTGACCGGAACGAGCATCCGCTCGACGTCGTCGAGCGTTTGGCGTCCCTGCGCGACTGGATCTTCGACCGGGCCGAGACCGACGAAATGTCGATCACCAGCCCCGGCCGCTGGACCGACTACCATGTGGCCTTCACCTGGATCGAGGATGTCGAGGCCCTGCACGTGGCCTGCGCCTTCGACCTGAAGGTGCCGGAGCGGCAGCGGACCGAGGTGCTGCGGCTGATCGCGATGATCAACGAGCAGCTCTGGATCGGCCATTTCGACCTGTGGTCGAGCGACAGCGTGGTGATGTTCCGCCACGCGCTGCTGCTGGCCGGCGGCGCGGTGCCGACCCATCCGCAATGCGCCACCATGATGAAGACCGCCGTGGATGCCTGCGAGCGCTACTTCCAGGCGTTCCAGTTCGTGCTCTGGGCCGGCAAGAGCGCCCGCGAGGCGCTGGACGCCGTGCTGTTCGAGACCGAAGGCGAGGCGTGACGGCGGCCGCGACCCCGGCGCGAATGCCCGCCTCCCTGGTTCTCGCCGGGGCCGGCAAGATGGGCGGCGCGATGCTGGCGGGCTGGCTCGAGGCGGGCCTCGACCCCCGCGCCACCACGATCATCGACCCGGTGCCCGCCCGCCCGATCGTGGATCTCTGCGCCCGGCACGGCATCCGGCTGAACCCGGCGGAGCCCGAGCCCGGGGCGGTGCTGGTCCTGGCGATCAAGCCGCAGGGTCTTGAGGCGGCAGCCCCCGGCCTCGACCGGCTCGTCGGCCCCGACACGCTGCTGGTCTCGATCCTGGCGGGCAAGACCATCGCGGATCTGCGCGCCCGGCTGCCCCGGGCCCGCGCCGTGGTCCGGGCCATGCCGAACCTGCCGGCCAGCATCGGCCGGGGCGCCACCGGCGCCTGCGCGAATGCGGAGGTGACGCCGGCGCAGCGCGACGCGGCCGACGCCCTGTTCGCCGCCAACGGCACCGTGGCCTGGCTCGCCGACGAGGCGCAGATCGACGCCGTGACCGCGGTCTCGGGCTCCGGGCCGGCCTATGTCTTCCTGCTGGTCGAGGTCCTGGCCGAGGCCGGGATCGCCGAGGGGCTCGAGCCTGCGGTGGCGCAGGCCCTGGCCCGGGCCACCGTCGCGGGCGCCGGCGCGCTGCTGGAGGCGAGCCCCGAAGAGGCGGCGGAGCTGCGCCGCAACGTCACCTCCCCGGGCGGGACCACGGCGGCGGCCCTCGACGTGCTGATGCGGCCGGACGGCCTGGCGCCGCTCCTGCGCGAGGCCGTGGCGGCCGCCCGGCGCCGGGCCGCCGAGCTCGCCGGCTGACATCCGTGCGGCATCGCCGCGCGACGGCCCTGCCCATCGCCGCCGCCTTTCCTACATGAGAGTCGACGACCGACAGGAGCGGGCGACAGACCCATGACCGAGACCAGAGCCCCGTCGAAGCGCACCCGCAAGGGTGCCGGTGCCGTGCAGGACGACACGAGCCAGGCCGACACGGCCCAGGACGCCGCTGCGCAGGCCGAGAGCCCGCCCAAGCTGCCGCCCCGCGAGGCCGCGGTCGAGGCCCTGATGCGCCTGGCCGCCGAGCAGCCCTGGAACGACATCGAGATCGGCGACATCGCCCGCGAGGCCGGCCTGACGCTCGCCGAATTGCGCGACCTGTTCCCCTCGAAGGGCGCGGTTCTGGGCGGCCTCACCCGGATCATCGACCGGAAGGTCCTCGAAGGGGACATCGCGGGCCTCGAAGAGGAGCCGACCCGCGAGCGCCTGTTCGACGTTCTGATGCGCCGGCTCGACGCGATGACGCCCTACAAGCCGGCTTTGCGCCGGATCGCCTACGCCCTGCGCGGCGAGCCGCTGTCGATGCTGGCGCTGAACAGCGTGATGCTGAACTCCCACCGCTACATGCTGGCGGCGGCCGGAATCGACACCGAGGGCCCGCTGGGCCAGCTCAAGCTCCAGGGCGTGGTGATCGCCTTCGCCCGCGTGACCCAGGTCTGGCTCGAGGACGACGACCCGGCACTCGCCCGGACCATGGCCAAGCTCGACAAGGAGATCCGCAACGGCGAGCGCCTCATGGAGCGCGCCGAGGATGCCCGGCGGCTGACCGCGCCGCTGCGTGCCCTGGGACGCTCCCTCCTCGACCGCCGCCCCCGGACCCGCCGCCCCACGCCGGACGGCGACGAGACCGACCCCGCGGCGGCGATCTAACGCGTCGGGCGGGGCGCCGTCGCGAAACCGACAGCGCCCTATCCCTCGACCTGCAGGAACCGCACCGCGTCGCGGTGCACCCGGTCGGCCATGGCGCGGACGCCGTTGGAGCGCTGCGGGGTCAGGTGCTCGCCCAGGCCCAGCTTGGTGTAGAGCGCGAAGGCGTCGGTCTCGGCGGCCTCGCGCAGCGGCTTGCCGTCGAACAGGGCAATCATCAGCGCCACCAGCCCACGCACGATATGGGCGTCGCTGTCGCCGCGCATGCGCAGGCGGGGCTCCGAATCCGAGCGGTCGACGTCGAGGTCGATCCAGACCTGGCTGGCGCAGCCCTGGACCTTGTTGGCCTCGGCATGGAGCTCCGGGTCCGGGGGCGGCAGGGCGCGCCCGAGCTCGATGAGGTAGCGGTAACGCTCTTCCCAATCGTCGATGAAGGCGAAATTCTCGACGATGGTGTCGATCGGGGGAACCATGAGGGACCGGATTTGGGGTGGGCCGGGGCCGCTATAGAGCCCTGGCGAAAATCTGGCGACTCCATCGCAAATCGCCAGGGGGGCGCGGCGCCGGAGATCACGCCTCCGGCGGCTGCGTCGGCGGCAGGGTCAGGACCAGGGGCGCGGCGGTGCTGGCATCGCCGCTCACCTGGATCTCGGCCTGGGCCGCGTAGGCGGCGATCAGGCGCGGCCCGAGATTGGGCACGTTGGACCGCCCGGTGGCCGCCATCTCGCTCACCCCGGAGACGATCGAGACCCGCAGCGGATGCCCCGCGGCGGAGTCGATCTCGATAGCGATGGAGCAGGCGACGTGCTCGGCGGTGGCGTCGAGGCACTCGGCCACGATCTCGGCGACGATCATGCCGAGCGCGTTGGCGGTGCGCGGCTCGACCAGCCCGGTCCCGGAACCGCCGACCTGGACGCTGATCCGCCCGGCGCGCCGGAGCTGCCCGAGACCCGAGGCCAGGCGGTGGAGGTAATCGTGCAGGTCGATCGACGCGATATGGGGCGCCTCGTGCAGGTGCTGCTGCACCAGCGCGATCGCCCGCACCCGCTGGCCCAGCGCCTCGAAGCTGCCGCGGCACGGGTCCGGGGCGGCGCGCCCGTAGAGGCCGATCAGGCTGACCATCACCTGCAGGTTGTTGCGCACCCGGTGGTAGACCTCGGCGAGCAGCGCCTCCTTCTCGGCCAGCGCCTGCTCGATATGCTCCTCGGCATGCTTGCGGTCGGTGATGTCGAAGCAGGATCCGAGATAGCCCTGGAACCGGCCGTCCTCGACCAGCGGGCGGGCGGTGTCGAGCAGCCAGCGGTAGACGCCGTCATGCCGCTTCAGGCGGAATTCCACGGTGAACGGCGCCCGCGCGGCGAAGGCCTCGGCGACGATCCGGGCATGGCGCTCGAAATCCTCGGGGTGCAGTCCGCTGCGCCAGCCGAGGCGCAGCTCCTCCTCGAGCGGGCGCCCGGTGAAGTCGAGCCAGCACTCGTTGTGGTGGACCGCGTGGCCGTGCTCGTCGGAGCGCCACAGCATCAGCGGCACCACGTCGGCGAAGCGCCGGAAGCTGTCGCTCAACGCGATGGACCCCGCTTCCGACGCCCCTCGGCCCGGATCCCCCGCGGGGTCCATCGCCTGCGACGCAGCCGTTCCGGACCCTGGTGGCTGACCGCCCATTCTGTACCCGACCCGCTGTGCCGAACTGTGTGAGACGCCGTTCTCGTATCCTGATGGCGCCGGTCAACGTGCCGGTGGGGGTCCCGTTCCGGTCCCACGTTGCCGCTGCGGTGCTCATCCACACGTCTGTGCGGATTTAGACGGAAAGACCACGTTTGAGGGCGTTTTGGCGCGTCGGTGCGGGGTTCGTACGTTCGGTTACAGATCATCTCCTGTTTGACAGGATATCCAATCCCGATGGTGCGCTCCTCGGCGCCGATAGAGGCGCGAATATCGGGCCGTCGGGCTGCGCCGTGTCCGATCTTCGATGCGGGCTTGTGGATGCCGAATTCTTTCACCGCGTGATGCGCGGGGCCCCTCTCTCGTGAGGGGGGGAGGGATGAGGCCTCTCCCGGCAGACACGGTTCCTCACCCTAGCCTTCTACGATGATCAAACCAGCGTTTCAGATCCAGAGGACAGGCGCAGGCTGAGTCACAATATAAATTTTAAAATATCCATAAAATTTATCGGCATGAACAAGTATGTATTGGGTGTCGTGTGCGCTATTCCGGCGTTATAAAAAATAAGTGTAGGTTATGTTTGTTATAAAAATAGACTTATGATATCGGAAATCCACTTTGGAATCCGTTAAAAGTGTGTAGGGAGCCGTCTGTTGCGTCTGCGCTATAGAAAGATGCGCTGAAACGGCGCAGACGTGGGCGATCTTATCTACCGAGTCATTCGTCGTGTCTGTCTACGTGTTTGGCGATAGCCATGGTCACTACCTGTTCGCGCGCGCGCAGGCTGCGACAGATTACTGCATGCCCGGGCATACTATGCACCGCGCCGGCCGCGACGGAGTGCAACACCTGCTCGCCTCGATCAAACCCGCTCCAGGCGACGACTACATTTTCGTCTTCGGCGAGATCGACGTGCGTCGGCATCTGATCCGCGTGGCCAACGAGAAAGGGTGGACGTACCAGGAGGCGGTCACCGATCTCGCTGATCGTTACATCGCGGCCCTACGCGCCTCACTCGATGGCCGCGAGCACCGACCCAGGGTCAGTCTCCTGGAAATCGTTCCGCCGTTAGATCCCCCGCGCGGAGCCCATGCGGAGCAACCGTACGGCCCTCTGCGCGACCGACTCGTCGTATGGTATCTGCTGAACGAGGCGTTGAAGTCGCGCGCACGCGAGGCCGGCTTCGGCTTCATCCGGATCCCGAAAATCTACCGCGCACGGGACGCATCGCTGAAGCGCCACTACAGCGACGGTTACGCCCATATCGCCAAGGACTGCACCGAGCCCTTCGTCCGGGCGGTCGAGAAGGCATTGGGCGTGGATCTGTCGTTCCGTCCGCTGGCGCGCCGACGCCATCTTCTGCGCTCGGTGATGCGTCAGATCGCAGTCGTGAACGATGACTGGCCCGCGCTCTGGTCTCTCGGCGAAAGCCTCATTGACTGATGAAGTTCCGCGACGAGGTGGCTTCGGATCGACGCAGGAGCGCGCGCCAAGACACGGCTTGAGCGCCGTGCCCGACCCAGCGTGGTCGGACTCGGCTCTGGCCCCCACGGGGGAGGCCCCCCGAATCGGTCCCGCGCTGCGTGAACCCGCCGGGCCGGCCCGACTTCAGGCCCGGATCAGCTTCGAGACCACCGCCAGGAGCTGCTCCGGCTTGAACGGCTTGGTGATCCAGCCGGTGGCGCCGGCGGATTTCGCCTGCTGCTTGATGCTGTCGTCCGACTCGGTGCTCAGGAACAGGATCGGCACGCCCGTGCAGGACGGCACCGTGCGCAGCTGCTTGATCATCTCGATGCCGTTCATCACCGGCATGTTGAGGTCGGTGATCACCAGGTTGATCGTCTCGGCCTTGGCCTTGGCGAGGCCTTCGGCGCCGTCCTCGGCCTCGATCACCGTGTGGCCGGCGGGGCCCAGCACGATCTTGATCATCTGGCGGATGCTGGGCGAATCGTCGACGGCGAGTACGGTGGCCATGAAGGGAATCCGGTGCTGAGGTCAGAGGGCTGAGGCGGAATCCGCCGCGAACGGGGCGTGCGGCGTGAAGCCGGCGCGCCGGAAGGCCGCCGCGACCGCGTCGGGCGGGTTGGTTAGGTCGAGGGTGGCGCCGCGCGCGCCGGCCGACTTGGCGGCCGCGACCACGAGCTGGACGAAGGTGACGTCGACCTTCTCGACCGCCGCGCAATCCAGCAGGAGGCCGGGCGCGCCCTCGAGCGCCGCCAGCAGGTCGGCCTGGAGGGCCTGCGCCGTCCGGAGCGTGCATTCCGGCGGCAGGGTGAGGGTGGCGGGTTCGGCCATGAGGAATCCGTTGCGGTTGAACGGCCAGACTGGCTGCAGGCGATCTCTTTAAGATTCGCGGCCGTTAAGTTTCCCTTGAGCTGACCATAGCGACCGAGCTTGTCCGACCCTTGATCTCGGGTTTCCTGTTGAAAACTGCCATGGCGCGCTCGGTGTGCAAGTTTGTATTGTAAAAATTGTTCGGTGACTTCGGCGGTATGGAGATCGACTCTTGCTGGTATTCGATGGCATTTCGACCCGCAGCCGCCGAAAGCATTGATATTCGAGGGCAAAAATATATCCGCAATCGTCGCATGGTCTGGGTCACATAAACCGTGTGATCGAGCGCGCATATTGCCTCGGTCATAACTGTTCATTCAGATGACTGGCCTAGGCACCCGGGGTTCACAATCGTGCGTTCGAGCCTGTCCCCGGCAAGATCTGACAGAGTCCAAGGAATATCTATCGATGGCCTTCTGGGGGCGTGCGAATCTGAAGTTGGATCACGAGGATGCCTCGGATTCGCTCGCGGCGCTCGACCTCGACCGGGAGGCGCCCGCCGCGCCCGCCGCGCCGGTGCCCCCGCTCGGGGCCGCGGATGTGATCCAGGCCCGGCTCGGCCTGTCCGAGGTCCAGCGCAAGACCCTCGACGCCCTGATCGACGAGCTCGGGATCATCTCGGCGGATGTCGAGACCGACGTCCACGGCCTGTCGGACCGGTTCCAGCGCATCGCCACGACCACCCGGGGCCAGTCGGAGATCGTGCAGGGGCTGGTGACGGCGATCCAGTCGGTGCGGATCGACGGGACCGAGCGGCCGCTCGCCGAGGTCGCCACGGCGCTCGGCGAGATCCTCGCGATGCTCAACGACAAGATCGGCTTCATGTCGTCCCGCGGCGCGACCATGGAGGGCGCGCTGAACGGCGTGCTGGGCGAGTTGTCCTCGGTGGACGGCAGCGTCGCCGAGATCGAGAAGATCAACCGCCAGACCAACCTGCTGGCCTTGAACGCCAAGATCGAGGCCGCCCGGGCCGGGGAGGCCGGGCGGGCCTTCGCGGTGGTGGCCGACGAGGTCCGCAGCCTGGCCGGCGCGATCAACGCCCTGTCCGGGGTGATCAAGCAGCAGATCGGCTCGATCGCGGGCGGCCTACGCAGCAGCCACGCGCTCCTGCACGACATCGCCACCATCGACATGTCGGAGGAGAGCCGCAACGCCGACGCCCGGGTCCGCGTGGTGATGCAGGCCCTGGTCGAGCAGAGCTCGCGGTTCGCCGGCGTGCTGAGCCAGACCGTGCAGACCACCGAGGCGATCACCCAGGACGTCTCGGGCGCGATCGTGGCCATGCAGTTCCAGGATCTCGCCAAGCAGCGCATGCAGAATCTGCAGGGGATCCTGCGCGCCCTGCAGGCCGAGCCGGGCGGCCGGGCCGAGGCGGAGCGCGGCTGGGCCGAGGCGCTGATCGCCGGCTGCACCCTGGGCGAGGTCCGGGAGCGGCTGTCCCGCCGCCTGCTCGGCACCGCGGCGCCGGCGCCGGACGCGGATGATGATCCCCTGGCCGGGGTGGATCTGTTCTGATCCGGAGGCGGACTTTGCAGAACATCAGGTGCATTCAACACAAGTTCCTGGGGATTTATCCAATGCATTAAGGAAAATCGTTGTTCTTATGCAATGAGTAGACATTAACTGAAATATATGTTGTAAAAATAATGAGTAAGAAGTAATTTATAGCATCTTTTCCAGGCTGGAATGGATCCGGAGTCTGAAAAAATCGGGACGGAAAAACTTTTAACTCAGATCAGGTCTTCACTTTTTAACGATTTTAAGGTAGTGTCATTCCTGTGTGATGGACCGAGTCTTCGGTCGATCGGGCGTCAGCCGGCAGGATCGCGAGATCTAGCCTCGGGTCGGCGACCGGGCCGGGTGCGGAAGTGCCCCGGTTCCTCGAAAGACGGTGCAACGGGATCCGCTCGACGATGACTGATCACGATCCGCGCGCGGTATTTCTGGCCGAGGCCAACGAGCTTCTCGATCGGCTGGAGACGACGCTGCTCGACCTCGGCGACCGGCCGGACGATTCGGCGCTGATCGACACCGCGTTCCGGGCCCTGCACACGATCAAGGGATCGGGGGCGATGTTCGGCTTCGACCGGGTCGCCGCCTTCACGCACGATTTCGAGACCGCCTTCGACCTCGTCCGCCGCGGCGAGGTCCCGATCAGTGCCGACCTGGTCAACGTGTCGCTCTCGGCCAAGGACTATATCCGCACGCTGATCGAGGATCCCGACGCCACCGCCCCGGTGATCGGCGAGGCGATCCTGGCCGAGCTCGAGCGCCTGATCAGCCGCGCGAAGGAGGCGCCCGAGACCGAGCTGGCGGCCGAAGGGCCGAGCCCGGATGCCGCGCCCGAGGGCTGGCGGATCGGGATCGCCTTCGCCCCGGACGTGCTGCGCAACGGCACGAACCCGCTGGCCCTGCTCGACGAGCTGCGCGAGCTTGGCCCCTGCACGGTTGTGCCGCGCGTCGCGGACCTGCCGGACCTCGCCGGCCTCGACCCGGAGAGCCTGGCGCTCGGCTGGGACGTCACGCTCCGCGGGGCCGCGAGCCGCTCGGCGATCGAGGACGTCTTCCTGTTCGTGCGCGACGACATGGTGCTGACCCTGGCGCCGCTGGACGCGCCCGAGCCCGCCCCCGAACCCGCCCTCGATCCTTCTCCCGCGCCCGTTCCGGTGCCGGTGCCGGCTCCTGCCCCGGCCCCCGCCCGATCCACCGCCACACCAGTTGCCGAGCCTGCACCCGCGCCCGCCGCGAAGCCGCCCGAGGCCGAGCGCAGGGGCCCGGCCCGCAACAGCGAGCCGCGCGGGTCCAGCACCATGCGGGTCGAGGCCGAGCGGCTCGACGAGCTGCTCGACCGGGTCGGCGAGCTGGTCATCGCCCAGGCCCGGCTGAGCCAGCTCGCCGGCCTGCACGCCGATGGCGGGCTCCAGACCATCGCGGAGGAGATCGAGCGGCTCTCGGCGCAGCTGCGCGACACCACGATGAGCATCCGCATGGTGCCGATCGGCGCCCTGTTCAGCCGGTTCCGGCGCCTGGTCCACGACCTGTCGGGGGATCTCGGCAAGCCGGTCACCTTCGTCACCGACGGCGAGGAGACCGAGCTCGACAAGACCGTGATCGAGCGGCTGGCCGATCCGCTGGTGCACCTGATCCGCAACGCCATCGACCATGGCATCGAGGACCCGGCCCGGCGCAGCGCCTCCGGCAAGAACGCCACCGGGCGCATCACGCTCTCCGCCGAGCATGTCGGCGCCCAGGTCCTCGTGACCGTGCGCGACGACGGCGCCGGGCTCGACGTGACGCGCATCCGCGCCAAGGCCGAGGAGCGCGGGCTCGTCGCGCCCGGCACCCCGCTCACCGACCAGCAGGTCTACCAGTTCCTGTTCGCCCCGGGCTTCTCCACGGCGCAGCAGATCTCCGCGCTCTCGGGCCGCGGCGTCGGCATGGACGTGGTCAAGAAGACCATCGAGGGCCTGCGCGGCTCGATCGACATCACCACCGAGCCGGGGGCGGGCACCGCCATCGTGCTGCGCCTGCCGCTGACGCTGGCGATCATCGAGGGCCTGCTGATCCGGGTCGGGGAGGGGCGCTACGTGCTGCCGCTCTCGGCCGTGGAGGAATGCGTCGAGCTGCCCGAGAGCGGGCGCGGCGAGCGCGGCCGGGACTTCCTCAACATCCGCGGCGACCTCGTGCCGTTCCTGCGCCTCCGCAGCCTGTTCGAGGCGGCCGGCGAGCCGGACCCCTACCAGAAGGTGATCATCGTGTCGGTGGGCGAGACCCGGTTCGGGCTCGTGGCCGACCAGATCCTCGGCAACCACCAGACGGTGATCAAGTCGCTGTCGAAGCTGCACGCCGACGTCACGACCTTCTCGGGCGCCACGATCCTCGGTGACGGCACCGCGGCGCTCATCATCGACCCGGCCCAGCTGATGGCCGGCGGGCAGATCGGCGCCGCCGCGGACGGGCTGCGCGAATTCCGTGAGGTGGCGTGATGACCGATTTCGTCGAGGCCATCGAGCAGGGCCACGCCCTCCAGGCCGTGATGATGCGCATCGGCACCGAGACCTTCGCGCTCGGGGCCGGGATGGTGCGCGAGATCATCGACCCGATCCCGACCACCCGGGTCGCCGGGGCGCGGCCGCATCTCGGCCACGTGGTCAACGTGCGCGGCAACGTCGTGCCGCTGGCCGATATTCGCGAGCGCTTCGGCATGCCGATCACCGCCGCGACCCCGGATACCCGCTTCGTGGTGATCGAGCTCGAACTCGACGGCGACCCGACCCTGGTCGCGCTGGTGGCCGACAAGGTGTTCGAGGTGACCGCGGTCGCCCTGGAGAGCCGCCAGCCGGCGCCGAAGATCGGCACGTCATGGCGGCCTGAATACATTCGCTCCATTGTGAAATCTGGCGAAGATTTTGTCATTATTCCAGACATGCCAGCAATTTTAAATTAATTTTAGGAGTCGAGAATATGCGGATTTCAATCAAGGCCAAGCTGGCCGCCGGGTTCGGCGCGATGCTCGTGCTCGCCGGTCTGGCCGGCGGCGTCGGCTATCGGGGCCTGATGGAATCCGACAGGAGCCTAGCGTTCCTCCGCGACCGCGCGGCGACGCAAGCCCAGATGCTGGAGGCCAAGGCCAACGCCATCCGCAGCACCGCCAACCTCCGCACGGCGGTGATCACCGTGAACGACGCCCAGATCGCCGATTCCCTCAAGCGCGCCCTCGACATGCGCAAGCGCGCCCAGGAAGCCATCGCCAAGATCAAGGCCAGCCCCTCGACCGGGGAGGCCGGCCAGCTCGTCCAGGACCTCGACCAGAAATACGAGACGCAGGTTGCCCTGGGCAACAAGATCGTCGAGCTGGCCAAGATGAACGCCAACGCCCGGGCCTGGTCCGAGATTGCCGGCGTGGGGCGCCCGGCCATCGCCGTCCTGCGCACGGAGCTGGGGGCGCTCACAGCCAAGGCCGACAGGAACGCCATCGATCTGATGAAGGCGGTGATGGCGTTCCAGATCCCCCTCGAACGGGCCTGGGGCCGGCTTCAGGCCGCCACCGGCGCGGTCAGCGTTGCCGGGCTCGAGGAGCACGTGATCGCGACCAAGCACATGCGCGATGAGATCGCCCGCGGCCTTGAGAACCTGCTCCGGGTCGGCGCTGCCGCGAAGGTCCCCACCGAGGCGGTCCGGCAGAGCTTCGAGACCTGGTTCGCCTCGTTCCAGAAGGCCCTTGCCACGATCGAGCCGGGCGCGCCCATCCGCGCGATCGAGCTCGTCGCAGGCGAGTACAGCGTCGCGTCCGTGGCGACCAACAAGGCCTTCGACCTCCTGACCGATTACCAGGGCCGCCAGATGGCGGAGGCGGTCGAGCGCTCGAAGACGGCGTCGCAGGACAGCCAGACGCTGATGCTCGCGACCTTGGCGGGTGCGCTGCTCCTCGGCCTCGGCATCGCCGGCTGGCTCGCGGTCTCGATCTCCCGGGGACTGGCCCGGGCCGTTTCGCTCGCCGAAGCCGTCTCGGCCGGTGACCTGGACCAAAAGATCGCCGTGACCTCGAACGACGAGGTCGGCGATCTGGTGACCGCCATGAACCGGATGACCGACAACCTGAGGGAGACCGCCGCCCTCGCCAACGCGATCGCGGGGGGCGACCTGACCGTCGAGGCCAAGCCGCTGTCCGACAAGGACACGATGGGTCTCGCCCTTCAGACGATGCTGAGCCGGCTCCGGGCCGTGGTGACGGAGGCGAACGCGGCGGCCGGCAACGTCTCGGCGGGCTCGCAGGAGCTGTCCTCCTCGGCCGAACAGCTGTCGCAGGGCTCCAGCGAGCAGGCGGCCTCCACGGAAGAGGCTTCCGCCTCGGTCGAGGAGATGGCCGCCAACGTGAAGCAGAACGCCGAGAATGCCAGCCAGACCGAGGCGATCGCCCGGCAGTCCGCCCAGGATGCCGAGGCCAGCGGCGCCGCGGTGGGACGGGCGGTGGACGCGATGCAGACCATCGCCCAGAAGATCACCATCGTGCAGGAGATCGC
>NZ_FOQW01000030.1:20981-33406 GCF_900113845.1 Methylobacterium brachiatum
GCGCTGCTGGTGGAGGAGATCTCGGCCGCCTGCCGCGAGCAGGATGTCGGCTCGGCGCAGATCAACCTGGCGATCCAGCAGCTCGACAAGGTGACCCAGCAGAACGCCAGCGCGTCCCAGCAGGTCTCGGCCACCTCCGAGGAACTGGCCACCCAGGCTGAGCGGCTCCAGGCCACCATCGCCTACTTCCGCGTCGACGACGCGGCCGTGGATCCGACCGCGCAGCTGCGGGCGACGGCGACCCGGATGGGCACCCCGGCGGCCGGTCCGGCCCGGCTCAAGGCCCGCGGCGCCCGGGCGGCCGCGACCCCGAGCGGGGGCTTCGCCCTCGACATGGGCGAGGGTGACGCCCGCGACGCCGATTTCATCCGCGCCGCCTGAGCAAGACAGTTCCCCGCGCGGGGATCGCCCCGCGCGGACAGATTGAGCCCCCTGAACAGGTCAGACCCATGCGTTTCACGATCCGGGCCAAATTGGCCCTGAGTTTCGGCCTGATGCTCGCCCTGCTGGGCGGAGCCGGGTATCTCGCCATCGCGGGGCTGGGCGCCTCGAACGCGCGGATGCAGGCCTTCGCGGCCGGCCCGTTCGCGCAGGTCCAGCGCGCCCTCCGGTTCGAGACCATGACGGTCGACACGGCGCGCCTCTACGCCCGGGCGATGCTCGACCCGGCCGATGCCGGGCGGGCCCAGGTCGCGGCCGACATCAAGGCCCAGGACGAGCGGTTCCGGGCCCTCCTGAAGGAGTTCCTGGAGCAGACCTCGCCGGAGGAGCGGGCCCGGGTCCAGCCCCTGAAGGACGGTTGGGATCGGCTGGCCGAGATCGTGGCCAAGGGCACGGACTTCGCGGTCAAGAACGGCAACAACACCGCCATCGCGCTGGTCGGCGGCGAGCAGCTGGCCGCCTACAACGTCGTGACGACCCGGATCGAGGAGCTGGCCGCCCGGCCGGACCTGTCCAACGAGAACCGCCGCCTCATCGACGCCATCGACCTGCGGGTGACGCATCTCCTGGCCGAAATCTACCGCGAGGTGATGATCAGCGACGACGCGCTGCTGGCGAAGTTCGCCGCCGAGTATCAGGAGCATCGCCGCCAGCTCGACCAGGATCTCGCCCGCCTCACCGAGGCCGGCCGCGCCGCCGGCTTCCTCGACGGGGCCCGGGCGGTCACCGCCGCGATCAAGGCCTGGGAGCCGATCGGCGAGCGCATCTTCGCCCTCGGCCTGGCCAACACCGACGCCAAGGCGATGCAGATCCTCGTCGGGCCGTTCACCCAGGCGCGGACGGCGGTCATCAACGAGGCCGCGAAGCTGCGCGCCTACGAGGAGAGCCTGGCCCAGACCTTCGTCCGCGAGACGCAGGCCGCCTACGAGACCGCCCGCCTGCTCCTGATCGGCGTCATCGCCGGCGCGGTGGCGATCGGGCTCGCCATGGCGATCTGGCTGTCGCTCTCGATCTCCCGGGGCCTGCAGCGGGTCGTCGATGCGGCGAGCCGCGTCGCCGCCGGCGACCTGAAGCAGGACGTGGTCACGTCCGGCCGCGACGAGATTGCCGACCTGCTGCGCGCCGTCCAGGCGATGAACCTGAAGCTGCGCGAGGTGGTGGGCCAGGTCATCCTCGCCTCGAGCAACGTCTCGGCGGGCTCGCAGGAGCTGTCCTCCTCGGCCGAGCAGCTGTCGCAGGGCTCCACCGAGCAGGCCGCCTCCACGGAAGAGGCCTCGGCCTCGGTCGAGGAGATGGCCGCCAACGTGAAGCAGAACGCCGAGAATGCCAGCCAGACCGAGGCGATCGCCCGGCAGTCGGCCCAGGATGCCGAGGCCAGCGGCGCCGCGGTGGGACGGGCGGTGGACGCGATGCAGACCATCGCCCAGAAGATCACGATCGTGCAGGAGATCGCCCGGCAGACCGACCTGCTGGCGCTGAACGCCGCCGTGGAGGCGGCGCGCGCCGGCGAGCACGGCCGCGGCTTCGCGGTTGTCGCCTCGGAGGTGCGCAAGCTCGCCGAGCGCAGCCAGGCGGCGGCGGCCGAGATCGGCACGCTGTCCTCCGACACGGTCAAGGCGGCCCAGCAGGCCGGCGAGATGCTCGGGCGGCTGGTGCCCGACATCCGCAAGACCGCGCTTCTGGTCGAGGAGATCTCGGCGGCGTGCCGGGAGCAGGATGTCGGCTCGGCGCAGATCAATCAGGCGATCCAGCAGCTCGACAAGGTGACCCAGCAGAACGCCAGCGCGTCCGAGCAGGTCTCGGCGACCTCGGACGAGCTGGCCACGCAAGCGGAGCGGCTGCAGGCCACCATCGCCTATTTCCGCCTCGGCGCGGCGGATGCGGGCACGGGTGCGGCGGCGCAGCTGCGGGCGACGGCGGCCCGGATGGGCACGTCGGCCAAGGCCGCCGACAAGACTGCCGCCAAGGCCCGCGTCGGCCGGCCCCCCCTGGCGGCGGGCAGCGGCTTCGACCTCGACATGGGCGAGGGCGATTCCCGCGACGCCGACTTCATTCGCGCCGCCTGAGCGGCCCCAAGCCGAGCGTCCCGCCCCCCGGGGTGCGTCCTCGGATCAAACCGCCCTCCGGGTCCGCCCGGACCACACCAGCCGCAGGGTGCTCCCGATCGAGATCCCCGCCCGCTCAATCGACGTGAAGGATAAGACCATGAACTTGCTCGACAACATCTCGATACCGCGAAAGCTGTTCCTGGCCTTCACGTTGATGCTTCTCGTCGGCCTCGGCATCAACGGCGTGGTCTACTGGAAATCCTCGGAGATCCGGCAATCGGTGAACTGGACCGACCACACCATCAAGGTGATCGACGCCGCCGACCGCTCGCTCGCCGGCATGGTCAACCAGGAGACCGGCTATCGCGGCTTCCTGCTGTCCGGGGACGCCAAGTTCCTGGCGCCCTACCAGAAGGGCTGGGAGAGCTTCAACACCGCCTGGCGGCAGGCCAAGGAGCTGACCTCCGACAACCCGGCCCAGCAGGAGCGGCTCGAGAAGATCCGCAAGCAGGCCGAGGCGTGGCACAACGGCGTCGCCGAGAAGGGCATCGCCGGGATGGCCAATCCCGAGACCCGCGAGGCCGCGCGCCAGACCGAGATCGCCGGTGCCGGCAAGGAGGCCATGGACGGCCTGCGCGCCGAGATCGCCGACTTGGTCAATGTCGAGAACACGCTGATGCGCACCCGCCAGGACGCGCAGAACGCCGCCTTCGACACGACCACGCAGATGATCCTGCTCGGCATCGTCGCCAACCTGGTGATCGCCGTCGCCATCGGGCTGCTGCTGGTGCGCACCGTGGCGAAGCCCGTAACCGCGATCAGCACCCGCCTGGCGACCCTGGCCACGCCGTTCGAGACCGGGCGCCTCGACGAGGTCGGCCGGATCCAGGGCACCGCCCAGGCGGTGGAGCAGGCCTTCCGGGAGATCTCGGAGGTGCTGGTCGCCGTCTCGATCGGCGACTTCACCAAGACCCTGTCGAAGGATTTCGGCGGCCTCAGCAGCGAGGTCCAGGCCAACCTGCGCGCCACCACCGAGAACCTGCAGGTTCTGGCCAAGGTCGCGCAGTCGATCGCCGCGGGCGACCTGACCATCGAGGCCAAGCGCCTGTCCGACAAGGACGTCCTCGGCACCGCCCTGGAGCAGATGCTGGCCAAGCTTCGCGCCGTGGTGACCGAAGCCGCCACCGCCGCCGGCAACGTCTCGGCGGGCTCGCAGGAGCTGTCGGCCTCGGCCGAGCAGCTGTCGCAGGGCTCCACCGAGCAGGCGGCCTCCACGGAGGAGGCTTCCGCCTCGGTCGAGGAGATGGCGGCCAACGTCAAGCAGAACGCCGAGAATGCCAGCCAGACCGAGGCGATCGCACGGCAATCGGCCCAGGATGCCGAGGCCAGCGGCGCCGCGGTGGGACGGGCGGTGGACGCGATGCAGACCATCGCCCAGAAGATCACCATCGTGCAGGAGATCGCCCGGCAGACCGACCTGCTGGCGCTGAACGCCGCCGTCGAGGCGGCGCGCGCCGGCGAGCACGGCCGCGGCTTCGCGGTGGTCGCCTCGGAGGTGCGCAAGCTCGCCGAGCGCAGCCAGGCGGCGGCGGCCGAGATCGGCACGCTGTCCTCCGACACGGTCAAGGCGGGAAAAAACAATCTGGTCGAGGAGATCTCGGCCGCCTGCCGCGAGCAGGATGTCGGCTCGGCGCAGATCAACCTGGCGATCCAGCAGCTCGACAAGGTGACTCAGCAGAACGCCAGCGCGTCCCAGCAGGTCTCGGCCACCTCCGAGGAACTCGCCACCCAGGCCGAGCGGCTCCAGGCCACCATCGCGTATTTCCGCCTCGACGAGACGGAGTCGCGCCTCGACGTGGCGGCGACGCAGCTGCGGGCGACGGCGGCCCGGATGGGCGCCCCGGCCAAGGCGAGCGGCAGGCCCGCCGACAAGACCCGCGCCGGCCGCCGCACCCTGGCCGGCGGTGGCGGCGGCTTCGCCCTCGACATGGGTGAGGGCGATTCCCGCGACGCCGACTTCATCCGCGCCGCCTGAGCGGCACCGCACCGCGCGGGTATTCCCCGCGCGGTGTCTCTCCCTGAAATCACCGATCCCTATGCTGCCGCGGCGATGGCCCGTGCCCCCCGGTTCGGGCGGGACGCGACCGGCAGCCGGCCCAGCCGGAGACCAGCATGTCCAGCGTGTGGCAATACCTGACCCTCGGCCTCGATCGCGAGATCTTCGGGATCGACATCGAATCCGTGCATGAGATCCTGGATTACCGCCCGCCCGCGGCCCTGCCGCACGCGCCGCCGTTCCTGGTCGGCATGATCGACGTGCGCGGCCAGAGCTACCCGGTGGTCGACCTACGCACCAAGCTCGGGCTGCCGGCGATTCCGGTGACCCCGGCGACCCGGATCATCCTGCTCAACATCGCCATGGGCGAGCGGGCGATGCGGGTCGGCTTCGTAGCCGACCGGGTCATCGAGGTGACCGAGCTCGACAGCGCCGAGCTGGAGCCCGCCCCCGATGTCGGGGGCCGCTGGCGCTCGACCTACATCGCCGGCATCGGCCGCAAGGGCGAGGCCTTCGTGGTGGTGTTCGATCTGCAGGCGCTGATGGCGGGCGACGACCCCGCCCTTCTGATGCCGTCGCTCGCGGCCTGATCGCCGCGCAAGGACCGATTTCATGCCGCGCCTCAAAGACCGCCATTTCGAGACGGTCGCCGACCTGATCCAGGAACGCGTCGGGATCCAGATCCCGCCGGCCAAGCGCACCATGGTGGAGGGACGGCTGCGCAAGCGCATGCGCGCGCTCGAGATCGAGACGCTGACGGAATACGGCCGGCACGTCTTCGAGGAGGGTCACCTCGCCGAGGAATTCGTCCACATCATCGATTGCGTCACCACCAACAAGACCGACTTCTTCCGCGAGCCGGCGCATTTCGACCAGCTCCGGGACGAGCTGATCCCGATGCTGCGCCGGAACGGCATCACCCAGGCGCGGCTCAAGCTGTGGAGCGCCGCCGCCTCGACGGGGGCGGAGGCCTACACGCTCGCGATGGTGCTGCACGACATGGCGATGGCCGGGCACGCGCTCGACTACGCGATCCTCGGCACCGACGTCTCCACGGAGGTCCTGCGGGTCGCCGCGGACGGCATCTACCCGGAGGACGTGCTGCAGGCGGTGCCGCAGCATTTCCGCCGACGCTACGTGATGCAGGCCCGCAACCCGGCCTGGAAGGTCGGGCGGATCGTCCCGGAGCTGCGCGCCCGGGTGCGCTTCAAGCACCTGAACCTGATGAATGCCCAGTATCCGGTCGATCGCGACGTGGATATCATCTTCTGTCGCAACGTCCTGATCTATTTCGACAAGGACACCCAGCGGGCGGTCCTGTCCCGGCTCGCCACGCATCTGCGGCCCGGCGGCTTCCTGGTGGTCGGCCATTCGGAATCGATGGCCGGGGCCGGGGTGCCGGGCCTGGCGCAGGTCTCCTCGACGATCTTCACCCGGGTCGAGGGCGCCATCGGATGACGCGCAAGCCGCCGATCCGCGTGCTGATCGTGGACGATTCCGCCTCGGTCCGGCAGACCCTGGTGGGCATCCTGGACGCGGCCCCCGACATCACCGTGCTCGGCACGGCGGCCGATCCGTTCATCGCGGCCCGGCGCATTCACGAGGAGGTGCCGGACGTCATCATCCTCGACCTCGAGATGCCCCGGATGGACGGGCTGACCTTCCTGCGCAAGATCATGGCGCAGCGGCCGATCCCGGTGATCATCTGCTCGACGCTCACCGACCAGGGCTCCCGGAGCCTGTTCGAGGTGCTGGAGGCCGGGGCGGTGGACGTCCTGCCCAAGCCCCGGGTGGATACCCGCCAGTTCCTGATGGAATCCTCCGTCCGGGTCTGCGACGCCGTGCGGGCCGCGGCCGGGGCGAAGCTGCGCCCGAGCCGGCCGCCGCTCCGGGCGGTCGAGGCGAAGCTCACCGCCGACGCCGTGCTGCCGCCCACGACCCGCATCCGCAGCGTGGCCGGGACCGACCCAATCGTCTGCATCGGCGCCTCCACGGGCGGGACCGAATCCCTGCGCGATGTGCTGGAGGTGCTGCCGGTCGATTGCCCGGGCCTGGTCATCGTCCAGCACATGCCCGAATACTTCACCGCCGCCTTCGCCCGGCGGCTGGACGGGCTCTGCGCCATCGCGGTCAAGGAGGCCGAGGACGGCGATGCGGTCGCCCCCGGTCGGGCCCTGATCGCTCCGGGCGGGCGTCACCTGCTGCTCCAGCGCAGCGGCAACCACTACACCGTGGCGGTGAAGGACGGCCCGCTGGTCTCGCGCCACCGCCCCTCCGTGGACGTGCTGTTCCGCGCCGCCGCGCAATGCGCCGGCGCCAACGCGCTCGGCATCCTGATGACCGGGATGGGCGACGACGGCGCCAACGGCCTCCTGGAGATGCGCCGGGCCGGCGCCCTCACGGTGGCGCAGGACGAGGAGAGCTGCGTGGTGTTCGGCATGCCCAAGGAGGCGATCGAGCGCGGCGCCGCCGCCAAGGTCCTGCCGCTCGACCGGCTCCCCCACGAGATCATCCGCTTCGGCCTCGCCCCGGTGCTGCGCCAGCCGGCGTGAGGCGGGGATCCGCCGCGATCCCCGTCAGGCGCCGCGCAGCAGGTCGCCGAGCGCCTCGGTGAGACGATCGGCGACCCGGCGGATCCGGGCGTTGCCGCGCACCTCCTCGTGCAGGACCAGCCAGACCGGCAGCGGCGCGAGGGTCAGGCCGATCTCCGCCCGCTCCAGCTCGGGGTGGCGCCCCGCCAGCAGCACCTGCGCGAAGCCGAGGCCGGCCCCGGCCAGCATCAGGTTCCAGTAGACCATCTGGTCGTCGCAGCGGATCGGGAAATCCGTGCGCGCCGCCTTGAGCCCGTGGGCGGCATAGGCCCGCAGCAGTGCGTCGCTGCGATCGAAACCGAGGACGTCGTGCTCGGCCAGGTCGGCCACGGTGCGGGGCCGGCCGCGGCGCGCGAAATAGCTTCGTGCGCCGAACAGCCCGAGCGGCGCCTCCCCGAGCCTGCGGGCGATCAGTGCGTTCTGGGTCGGGTCGAACATGCGGATCGCGATGTCGGCATCCCGGCGCAGCAGGTTCTGGGGCTGATCCGAGGCGACGAGCTCGATCTCGATGCGCGGCTCGTCCGCCCGCAAGGCCGCCAGGATCGGTGGCAGCAGCAGGTTGGCGACGATCACCGAGGCGGTGATGCGCACGGTCCCGCTCAGGCCCTGCGCCCGCCCTTGCGCCTTGCGCGCCAGGGCATCGGCGGCCTCGCCCATGGCGCGCGCGTCGTCGATCAGGCCCAGGGCCGCCTCGGTCGGTTCGAGCCCCCGCGCCGTGCGGGTGAACAGGGTGACGCCGAGCGCCGTCTCCAGCGCGCGGATATGGCGGCTCAAGGTCGGCTGGGTCGCGCCGGTGCGGGTGGCGGCCGCCGACAGGGAGCGCATCTCGACCACGGCCAGGAAGGAGCGCAGCAGGGTCCAGTCCGGGGTATTCATTTGTGAGGGAATAGCATGCGGAAATCCGGTCTCGCCATGCAGCGATGAATGGGTGAGTCTCACGGCATCCCCTCAGGAGGACACGCGATGACCGGAACGGTAACGGGGGCGCCGCGGCAGCTGCTGCGCCTCGAAGGCCTGCTCGTCCTCGTCGCCGCATCGGTGACGTATGGCCGTCTGGAGACGGGCTGGTGGCCCTTCGCGCTGCTGTTCTTCGCCCCCGACCTGACCCTGCTCGGCTACGGCGCCGGGCGTGCGGCCGGGGCGGCCCTCTACAATGCCGGCCACTGGTACGGTCTGCCCGCGGCCTGTCTGGCTTGGGGCGTGCTCGCACAGGCGCCGGAGATCCTGGCGGCGGGCCTGATCTGGGCCGCCCATATCGGCTTCGACCGCGCCCTCGGCTACGGCCTCAAATACCGGGCCGGCTTCGGCATGACCCATCTCGGGGCGATCGGCACCGGCGACCGCGCCGCTCCGTCTCAATCACAGGCGCGCGCGTCCCAAGTTTCGCGCGCCCGTTGACTTTGGTCGGGCGCGATCCTTCCTGCACATCTCCGATTACACCCAGGCGTGTGCCGAGGGGCGGGTCGTTTCATCGATGTCCTGGGCGAAGAGATTCCACACGATGCTGGCGACGATGCTTCTCAGCCGCTGGTCGATCGTCGCGTTCAACGTCGTGATCCTGATGCCGCTGACCCTGGCCCTCTACGAGGTCGCATCGTTGCTGTGGGGGGCGGGCTTGGGGCACCACGAATCGATCCAGGAGGCCGGGCACATCATCGAGGGGATGGGCGTGATCCTGATCGGTTGGGGTGTCGTCCTGGAGGAGCGGGCGGGCGTCAGCCATCTGCTGGGCGGCCTGCCGACGGAAGAGCCGGACTACGAGGCCGCCCTCGACACGCTCTGCCATCATGTCGGCCTCGCCCTGCTGGTGCTGGGCCTGATGGCCGAGATCTTCGTCCAATGCGTCGAGGTGCCGGACCACATCATCCACACGGACGGGATCGAGCGCGTGGTCCTGAGCGGCAGCGCCGGCTTCCTGGCGCTGGGGCTCGCGACCCTGGTCCGGCACGTGATCGGCCTGGCGCTCTTCCGCGGACCCGGCCGGATCCCGACCGCCGCCGCGGCGTCGGGGGGCATTAGCGTCCGGTCCTGAACGGCGGCTGCCGGCATTCCGAAGACGGGGTGCGGCGGCCGCAGGGGATCGCGCCCGGCCTCTGCCGCGGAGCAGGGCGGCCGGTTTCCGACCGCGCCCGCCCGGCGGCTGATCACGCCCGGCGGCGGTGAGCCGACAGCGTGTCGTTGGCGATGGTGGCGGGCGCCTCGGGCGGCGTGCCCAGGACCGGCTTGTGCGTGCCGGCGGAACGCCGGCTCCGCAGGGCGGCGAGCAGGAGTCCGGCGAACACCGCCGCGCTGCCGGCCCCGAACGGGGCCAGGAGCAGCGCGCCGAGGCCGAGCCAGGGCCACGCGCACACAGATGTCAGGATGCCACCCGCCAGGGTCGCCAGCACCAGAACGAACACTTCGCCCCCGTATTCCCGTTCGATCGCGTTGCCGACGCGCGGCTGCCTCTGGTTAGCGCTCCGAACACAGCCCAAGCAAGCCCGGTTTTTTTGCGGGACTCCCCACGAAGACCGCCGAATCCATGCGCAATACGCAGGACGATTTCGGATTCCGGGCCGAGCTTTGCAGTTTGCCTGGAGAGTCGGCCACTTCATCTCGGCGGGGCCGGACGGCAGGCCCGCGCATTGCTGCCGGGGCCTTCGCCGGGCGGCCGGGCCGCAACCGCGATGAGCCTTAATCCTAACCTGAAATAGCGCGTGACGGCCCCGCTTGGGTTGTGCTTGATGCCAATCAACACAACCTTGAGGTGGCGCCGTGAGACCGATCCCGTTCGTGGCCGTCCTGCTGCCCACGGCCGGCGGTGCCGCCGCCCGCGCGGGCGGCGACGGCCCGGGGGGCGCCGTCCCGGGCGGTGCGAGCCATGCGTTGGCGGACGGTACCGCGGCGCGCGCGACCTCCCGGGCGCCGGGCGAGGCGACCAGCCCGAACGGCGCCGCGCGTGACAATTTCGGCACATGCGGTGCCGCCCGGTGATGGGTCCCATCTGCACGGGCCTTGCCCGGCTCGCGCTCGCCGGGGCCGTGCTCCTCGGCCTCGCCGGTGGGGCCTCAGCCCGGGACTACCGCGAGCCCGACGAATCGATCCTCGACCGGCACGGCCATTATCGCAGCCATGACGGCTCCGAGGTCCACCGCCCGGCCAAGACCCGCGACGGCGCCAAGCCGGCCGGGGCCACGGCCAAGTGCCGGGACGACACCTGGAGCTTCAGCCACACCCGCCGCGGCACCTGCTCCGGCCATGGCGGCGTGGCCCATTGGGAGGGGTAAGGCATCGCGCACGCGCGGAAGAGATCCGCCTAAAATCCAAGAATAGGAATTTTTAGGTTGACACCGGCGCGCTGCTCGGGTACATACCAGGCACGGTCGATACGTATGCGGAGCGGCGGCGATGCGGTCTCTCGATCCACTCCCGCCGGAGCAGCGCGCCGCGGTCGAGCAGCTCCTGCGCGAGACCGAGCTGTCGGTCGCCGCGATCAGCGCCCGCACCGGCGTCAAGCCGGCCACGATCCTCAGCTGGAACGCCCGGTCCGGCTGGCTGCGGCCGCGCCGCCGGCGGCATGACATCGCCGCGCGCTGGCCGGAGACCCGTCGGGCGGCCCTCGCGCGGCTCCTGAGCGACACACGGAACGATCCCGGCGACGTGGCCGAGGCTGCGGGCGTCGGGCGCGCCGCCGCCGACCGGCTCCTGGCCGGCTGCGGCGTCGCCCGCCCCGAACCGGATGTGGGTGCCGAGCCCGGCCGTCTCGATCCGGAGGCGGCGGCGGACCCGCCGACCCTGCGGGCGCATCTGCGCGCCCATATCGCCCGGCAGATCGCCGCCTTCGACGCCGCCCTGAACGGGGAGGGGGCGGCGGTGCTCGATTCCGCCCGGGTGCTGCGCGACCTCGGCGGCCTCAAGCGGCTGCTCGACGAGATGGCCCCGGACGACGGGCGGGAGGGCGGGGATGGCGACACCGAGCCCGACCTGCCGGCACTCCGCGCGGAAATCGCGCGCCGCTATGCTGGCTTTGTCCGCGGCCGGACGGCTGCCTGATTTTCTCGCGACCCTGCCGGCCCCGCTGGTCTGCGCCCTCGCGGACGACTGGCTGCACCAGGCCCGGCCCGACCAGCTTCCGCCGGCCGATACTGGGACCGCCCGGACCGAATCCTGGACGACGTGGGCGGTGATCGGCGGCCGCGGCAGCGGCAAGACCCGCACCGGCGCCGAATGGGTCGATGCCCTGGCCCGGGGCGATCCGGCCTTCACGCCCGAGCCGGTCGGGCGCATCGCGCTCGTCGGCGAGACCCATCTCGACGTGCGCGACGTGATGGTCGAGGGCCCGTCCGGCCTGCTCAACCTGCCGGCGCGGGGACGGGCGCGCCCGCGCTGGTCGCCGAGCCTGCGCCGGCTGGCCTGGGACAACGGCGCGGTGGCGCTGGCCTTCTCGGCGGAGGAGCCCGACGCGCTGCGCGGCCCGCAATTCGGCGCCGCCTGGTGCGACGAGGCCGCCAAGTGGCGCCGGCCCGAGGCCGCCTTCGACATGCTGCAATTCGGGCTGCGGCTGGGCGCTCGCCCGCGCAACCTCGTCACGACGACACCGCGGCCGGTGCCGCTGATCCGGCGCCTGCTCGCCGACCCGCGCACCGTGGTCAGCCGCGCCCGCACCCACGACAACGCCCGGCACCTCGCCCCGGATTTCCTGGAGCTGGTGGTCGGGCGCTATGCCGGCACGCGGCTGGGCCGCCAGGAACTCGACGGCGAGCTGATCGCCGACCGGGACGACGCCCTGTGGGATCGCGCCGCCCTGGAAGCCGGCCGGGTCGCCGCCGCACCGGAACTCGCCCGGATCGTGGTGGCGGTGGACCCGCCCGCGACCTCGGGGGCGCGCTCGGACGCCTGCGGGATCGTGGCGGCCGGGCGGGCCGGCGCCCGGGCCTACGTGCTGGCCGATGCCAGCCTGTCCCGGGCGAGCCCCCAGGCCTGGGCCGGGGCCGCGCTGGCGCTCTATCACCGGCTCGGGGCCGACGCCCTGGTGGTCGAGGTCAACCAGGGCGGCGAGATGGCCGCCGCGGTGCTGGCCCAGTGCGACCCGGCGGTGCCGATTACTCCGGTCCGCGCCATGCGGGGCAAGTACCTGCGCGCCGAGCCGGTCTCGCTGCTCTACGCGAAGGGCCTGGTCCACCATGTCGGGCCGTTCCCGGCCCTGGAGGACGAGCTGTGCGATTTCGTCTCCCACCCTGAAACCATTGGCTTTTCGGCCGAATGTTTTACAGCGTTTTACAAGTCACCCTTTGTTCGCGCGAGCGGCGA